>JBKJKR010000538.1:0-13142 GCA_046597135.1 Acidimicrobiales bacterium
GGTCTTGGTCCACCACGACCGCAGGTCGTCGGGACGGGCGCGGGCCACGAGGCGGTCGACCTCGGCGCCGAGGGATGCGACCTCGGCGGGCTCGAGCACGCGACGAACGTGCACGTAGCCGACCGTCTGCAGGAAGTGCGCGAGATCGGCCGGATCGTCGTCGAGTGTGAACGATTGCGCCAGGTCGAGGGCCTCGCCCCGACGATCGAGGAAGCGTTGGTGCGGGTCGTAGACGGGCCGGCCGTGGAACAGGGTGCGCAGCGCCGGCTCCCAGCGGCAGAGATCGGCGAACTCACCTGCGTCGAAGCGCGGGTTGGCGTTGTAGAGCACGCCGTAGCGGGTGAACCGTTCGGTCACGAACGCGGCCCAGTCGGTGGCGCTCAGCCCGACGATGGTCGCGGCATCAGCCGTACCGGGCCTGATGTCGACCATGTCGTCGGCCGGAGCAAAGGTATAGGCCCGGCCGTCCTCGATGGAGAACGCCAGCGGCCCGAGCCCACGCACATGAGGTGCCGCGAGGCGCCGACGCTCGTGGTCGCGCACGAGGCCTTGATGGAACGCGTCGAAGTCGACCACGGTGCTCACCGTCAACTCCAGCGATCTTCGCCCGTGCCGAAGCCGGACGGCGCGGACGGAGGCGTCACGAAGGACGGGTTCGGCAGGCGCACGATGTCGCGCGAGGCGAGGAGCGCGTGGTAGCCGGGCTTGTCGGCAGGTAGCGGTGTGACGTCGTCGAGCCACGTCTCGAACAGCAGACAGCCGATGGTCGCGTCGGCGAAGAGCGGACCGAACGCCGCACCTTCTTCGAGCACGATCAACGTCTTCGGCGGGCATTCGTACTCGCCGACGTGCAGCGTGCCCTCGAGCACGTAGATGCAGTGGTCGCTGCTGTGACCGTGCCGCTCGAGGATGATGCCCGGGTCGTACCGGCCGATCACGACCATACGTTGCCCGTTCCACTCGAGGAACTTCTCGTGCACGCTGCGGTGATCGACCACGGCGCCCACCGTGTGCTCCTGGGCGATCACCTCGGTGAACGGCACCGACTCGTCGTGCACGATCGCCAGGCGAGGGTTCCGGTTGTGGGGTCGGCCGCTGTCGAGGGCCTCGGTGCGGGCCACCTCGATGCCGTCGACGGTGACAATGGTGCATGGCGCTGACTGGTCGCTCATCGGATCCCCCATGGCCGGACGTTAGCGGGCAAGATGACGGCCTCGCGGACTGCGACGAGGCGCCGCCGACACGATCAGGACGTTCGATGAGTCTGCTGCTCCCTGCGCTCCACGGCGTGTTCGGCGACCACGAGGACGCGGTCGCCGTCGGCCCGGAGCGGACGAGTTGGGCGACGCTCGCAGATCGGGCCAGGGGAGCGGCAGCGGCGATCCATGGCGCGTCGGCCGTTGCGGTGGCCGCCGCGACCACCCTGGACACGGTCGTGGCCGTGGTGGCCGCGCTCGCGGCCGGCGTGCCGGTGGTGCCGGTGCCCATCGACTCGGGACCCGACGAGCGCGCGCACATCCTGCGCGACTCGGGTGCGGCCCTCTTCCTCGGGGCTCACCCGTGGGACGACGTCCGACTCGACGCCGTTCCGCTTGCGACCGCACTGCGCGAGGGACAAGGCGTGTCGTCGCTCGAGGCCCCAGGCAACGCCGTCGCGATGATCATGTACACCTCGGGGACGACGGGGCCGCCGAAAGGCGTGTTGGTCACGCGTCGAGCCATCGAGGCCGACATCGACGCCCTTGCCGAAGCGTGGCAGTGGACGCCCGACGACTGCCTGGTGCACGGGCTTCCGCTGTTCCACGTGCACGGTCTCATCCTCGGGGTGCTCGGCGCGCTGCGTGTCGGATCGCGGCTCGTGCACACCGGCCGCCCCACTCCCGAGGCGTACGCCGCAGCGGCCGGGTCGCTGTACTTCGGTGTGCCCACGGTGTGGTCACGGGTCGTCGCCGCTCCCGAGGCTGCACGCGCGCTGCGCGGGGCGCGTCTGCTCGTGTCCGGTAGCGCCGCGCTGCCGGCGCCGGTGTTCGAAGGCATCGAGGCCCTGTGCGGGCTGCGTCCCATCAAGCGCTACGGCATGACCGAGACGCTCATCACCTTGAGCACGCGCGCGGACGGCGAACGACCAGCCGGTTCGGTTGGCTCACCGTTGCGCGACGTGACCACGCGGTGCGTCGACGACCACGGGGCGGTGGTCGAGCCTGATGGCGAGACCGTGGGCGCGCTCGAGGTTCGCTCGCCCACGATGTTCGCGGGCTACCTCGACCAACCGACGGCCACCGCCGCCTGCTTCACCGACGACGGCTGGTTCCGTACCGGTGACGCAGCCATCATCGGCCCCGACGGCCTCCATCGCATCGTGGGACGCCAGTCGACCGACCTCATCAAGACCGGTGGGTTCCGCGTCGGCGCCGGCGAGGTCGAGGGGGCGTTGCTCGCCCACCCGGCGGTGCTCGAGGCGGCGGTCATCGGTGTGGCCGACGCCGATCTCGGGCAGCGGATCGTGGCGTTCGTCGTGGGCGACGCGTTGGCGGCAGTCGACCTCGGCGCGTTCGTCGCGGCGCGTCTGTCCCACCACAAGCGCCCGCGCCGCGTGTACGTCGTCGATGCCTTGCCCCGCAACGCGATGGGCAAGATCCAAAAGACCAAGCTGACCGAGCCCTGAGGGGAATGCCGCACGTGGAGTTCACGATCGATGACGACCACACCGCGATCCGCGACGGGGTACGTCGGGTCTGTCGCGATTTCGACGACATCTATTGGCGCGCGTGCGACGCGGACCATCGGTTTCCGTGGGAGTTCTATCGGGCCATGGCGGCCGGTGGCTGGATCGGCATCGCAATCCCGGAACGGTTCGGTGGTGGCGGCCGCGGCATCACTGAGGCGTCGATCGTGCTCGAAGAGGTTGCCGCATCCGGCGCAGCGATGAACGGCTGCAGTGCGATGCACCTGTCGGTGTTCGGTATGAACCCCGTCGTGAAGTATGGCAGCGAGTCGATGTGCGCGAAGTACCTACCGCTCGTGGCCACCGGGGAGCTGCACGTGGCCTTCGGCGTCACCGAGCCCGACTCCGGTACCGACACCGCGTCGATCACCACCCGGGCGCGTCGCGACGGCGATCACTACGTGGTCCGCGGTCAGAAGGTGTGGACCACCAAGGCCCAGGACTGTGCGAAGGTGCTCCTGCTCGTGCGCACCACGCCGCTCGAGGAGTGTGCCAAGCGCACGGACGGCATGACGTTGCTCCTGGCCGATCTGCAGCGTCCCGAGGTCGAGATCACGCTCATCGCGAAGGTCGGGCGGAACGCCGTGGCCTCGTGCGAGGTGCGCTACGACGATCTGCCGGTGCACATCGACGACAGGGTGGGCGAAGAAGGCAAGGGCTTCACGTACCTGCTCGACGGGCTGAATCCCGAGCGGATCCTCGTCGCGTCCGAGGCACTCGGCATCGGCCGCGTGGCCATCGCCCGCGCCGTGGCCTACGCCAAGGACCGACACGTGTTCGGCCGGCCGATCGGCAAGAACCAGGGGATCGCGTTCCCACTCGCCGAGGCGCACATGCGACTCGACGCCGCGGAGTTGGTGATCCGCAACGCTTCGTGGCGCTACGACAACGGGCTGCCCTGCGCCCAGCAGGCGAACACGGCCAAGTTCCTCGCCGCGGCCGCGGGCCACGACGCCGCCGACCGCGCGATGCAGACCCTCGGTGGGTTCGGGTATGCCCGCGAGTACGACGTCGAGCGCTACTGGACCGAATCGCGACTGATGATGATCGCGCCGATCTCCCAGGAGATGGTCCTGAACTACATCAGCGAACACGTGCTCGGGTTGCCGCGCTCGTACTGAGCCCCGTGCCTACATGGGCTTCCATTCGGGTGGGCGCCGCTCGACGAAGGCGCGCCCGGCCTCGGTCATGTTGCCGGTGAAGCACCCGAGCACCTGGGTGCGGTTCTCGAGCTCCATGGCGTGGCGGAGGCTCGGGGCGTCGACGTTGGCCCAGAGCCCGAGCTTGGTCATGTAGACGCCGTACTCGCTGTTGGCCGTGATGGCCGACGCGAGCTCGAGGGCCGAGGCGGACAGCTGCGGGCGCGCCACGACACGATTGACGAGACCCATCCGCTCGGCCTCGAGCGCGCCGACTCTGCGACCCGTGAGCATCAACTCGGCCGCCCGCGTGACGCCGACGACGCGGGGCAACATGTAGCTGGTCCCGACATCGCACGACGACAACCCGACCCGGATGAAGTGCGACGAGAGGAAGGCATCGTCCGAGGCGACCCGTAGGTCGCAGGCGAGCGCCAAGGCGAAACCGCCACCGACCGCGCCACCGTGGAGCGCGGCGATCACGGGTTGCGGCGTCTCGCGGATCGCCAGGATCAGCTCGGCGAGGTGCTCCTGGGCCATGTGGATGAGGCCCACGGGGCCTCGGTCGCGTGACTGCTCGCCCAGCTCATCGTCGCCGGTCATGTTGGCCCCGGAGCAGAACCCTTTGCCGGACGCGCCGAGCACGATCACGCGGGTGGCACGGTCGTGACGCAGCGAAGCGAACGTGGCCTTGAGCTCGCTCACCATCGTCGTCGTCAGCGCGTTGTACCGCGCCGGATCGTTCATCTCGACGACGGTGACCGATTGCTCGGCGCGACGTACCTCGACCAGCCCCATGCCTGCCCCCGGTGAACCTGCGGAACGCCCGACTGTACGAGGTACGTGTACCGTCACGCGCCTCGTCGAGTGGGGGATCGTTCTGATGACCAAGACTGCCGAAGGCCGCGTGGCGTTGATCACCGGAGCGAGCCGGGGGATCGGGCAGGCCATCGCGGTGCGCCTGGCCACCGAGGGCGCGCACGTCGCCGTGATCGGTCGTGGCGCGAACCGCAGCACCGATCTCGCGAGCTCCCTCGAGGAGACCGTCGAGATGGTGCGGGCGACGTCGGGCCGGCCGGCGCTCGTGGTGCACGCCGACATCGGCGACCCGTCCGCCGACAAGCGCGCCCTCGTCGCCGACGTGGCGCGGCAAGCCGGTGCTGCACCCGATGTGCTGGTGCACTCCGCTGCGGCGCCGCGCGAGTTCGGTGGCGGAAAGCCGTCGATCCCCTTCGCCGAGCTGCCGCGCGAGTTCTTCGCGCGCAGCGTCGACGTGAACGTGTGGGCATTCTGGTCGTTGGCACAAGCCATGATCCCCGGCATGCGTGAACGCGGTGCCGGTTGGATCCTGGCCATCTCGTCGGTGCAGGCGGCGCCGCGCCCGACTCCGGTCACCGCGTCGCCGGCGGCCATGGGTGGTGCCTGCGCGTACGGAGGTACCAAGGCGTTCCTCGACCGCATCGTCACCGGCGCCGCGCAAGAGCTCTACGTCGACAACATCGCGGTGAACGCGCTGGCGCCGACCGGCCCGGTGTTCACCCCGTTGTCGGCCACCGTCGTGACGAACCCTCCCGGCGGCTGGGAGCCCATGGAGACCATGGTCGAAGCTGCACTCGCGTTGTGCACCGGCGACCCGCGCGCGCTCACGAGCCGCATCGCGTACAGCGTGCCGCTGCTCGCCGAGCTGAACCGCACGGTGCACACGCTCGACGGCACCTCGCCCTACGCCGGCTGGCAGCCGGGTGACCCCGATGCGCCGGCGCACTACGCGGGATACCTGCAGGGTCACTGAGGTACACGCCGAAGACCGCCATGTCCGGTGGGCCGGCGCGTCCCGACGGCGTACGCTCGGGAGACCGAGCAGGAGGTCCGCCGTGCCCTATACCGCCGGCTTCAACCACGTCGCCACGTTGACACCCGACCTCGACCGCTACGTCGAGTTCTACAGCGCCGCGTTCGGTGCCGAGGTGACCTTCGAGATGGACCAGCGCGACGATCACCCGCGCATGATCATTCTCGACCTCGGCGGCGGGGCGGCGCTCAACATCTTCGAGGTCGACGCGTCGTCGATCATCGGCGAGACCACCACACAAGGCGCACGCGGCGCCATCGATCACTTCGGCATCTCGGTGCGTTCGCTTGCCGAGCTCGAGGCAACGCGCGACCGGCTCGCCGCACTCGGTGCCGACATCGGCGAGATCCAGCAGCTGGGCGATACTTGGTCGTTGTTCTTTCGGGACTGCGACGGTCGTGAGCTCGAGGTCTGCTGCGACGAGGACTGATCACCTGTCGGGCAGCACCTCGACGACGCAGCGATGCACGATGTCGCGTGACGAGCGTGCAATGCAGATCTCGTAGCGACCCGGGTCGACCCGCCACCCGGCCACGGTGGCCACCGGCGACGGCGCCGGCATGAACGGGACATCGCGAGCGATGCCGGCCGCACGTTCGGCTGCGGCGGCGTCGGCCGGCTGCCAGTACGCGAACGACCGGTCGTCGAGCGCGAGTCGGGCCGTGCACGACTCGCCCGGACCGAGGTGCATCTTCGCGAACGCCTTGAGCTCGGCGACCGGTCGCATCACGCGAGGATCCAGTGGTGCGACGTAGCACTGCACGACGTCGGCACCGGACCGAGTGCCGGTGTTCGTCACCGACACATCGATGGTGAGTGTTTCACCGGCGACGAAGGTGGTGGCCGACAGCACCGGTGAACCGAACGTCGTCGTCGTGTACCCGAGTCCGTGGCCGAACGCGAACAGCGGGTCGATGTGCTTGGTGTCGTACCACCGGTAACCCATGAGCAGCCCCTCGCCGTAGCGCACGGTGCCGTTCTCCGCCGGGAAGTTGCCGTAGCTCGGGTTGTGCTCGAGGCGTTGAGGGAACGTCATGGGCAATCGGCCGCCGGGTTCGGCGCGTCCGAAGATCATGTCGGCGAGCGCCGGCGCCATCTCCTGGCCACCGAACCAGATCTGCAGCACCGCACGCGCTTCGTCGATCCACGGCAGCTCGTTGGGACTTCCGCAGTTCAGGACGACGACCGTCGCCGGGTTGGCCGCCAGCACTGCAGCCACGAGCTCGTCCTGGCGGCCGGGCAGCCGCATCTCGTCACGGTCGTGGCCTTCGCTCTCCCAGTCGTCGTCGGTGCCGACGACCAGCACCACCGCGTCGGCTGCTCGTGCGGCATCCACGGCCCGCGAGAACAGGTCCGCGTCGACTGCGGCGCGGGCGCCCAGCTTGCATCCCCCGATCAGGCGAGCCTCGAGGTTGTGGTAGTCGATGCGCAGCGCGTAGTCGCGACCGGGTTCGAACACGACGTCGGCCGTGCGCTCCTCGCTCGCGGCGCCGTGGAACTCGCGACCCGGTGGCATGGGGTCGTGCAACCCGTCGATGACGAGGCGGTCGTCGAGGTACGCCTGTGCCCGCCCGGCCTGCACGAGGGAAAGGGTCAACGCCCGGCGTGCGTCGACGCGAACGGTGCACGTGGCCCGCACCGCGAATGCGGCACCGACCGAAGGGCTCGGCGAGCCGAAGAACCAGAGCGCCGTATCGTCGCGTTGTTGCGTCGCGACCGCATCGCCACTGAACGTGGGGTCGGCGTAGATCGCGAGGTCGACACCGCTCGCGCCGTCGGCATTCGTGCACCACGAGCTCGGCAGCGCGTCGGCGTGTCGGGCGATGTCGACGCCGGGCTCGAGTACCACCGCGATCTCAGGCTCGAGCATCGTGCGCAACGCCGCGACGGGCGAGATGAGGTAGTGCGGCGTGAACTGCGAAGAGCCTCCACCCATGATCCGGGCGCGTCCGGCGTTCGGGCCGATGATCGCCAGCGACTTGATCGCGCTGCGCTCGAGCGGAAGAACGCCGTCGTTCTTGAGCAGCACGGCGCCCGCACACGCGGCCTCGTACGCAAGCGTCCGGTGCGCGGACACGTCCACCGAACGAGGGGAGCGGGTCGGCGCATCGTCGAGCGCGCCGATCCGATCGAAGACCGTGAGGAGGCGGGTCACCGTGCGGTCGACAACGGCCTCGTCGACCCTGCCGGACCGGACGGCCCCCGCGAGCGCGGCACCGAAGGCCCGGCCGGGGCCGGGCATCTCGAGGTCGAGCCCGGCGGCCGCGGCGCGGCCGGTGTCGGCGCGCGCGAACCAGTCGGTGAGCACGAATCCCTCGAATCCCCACTCCTCACGCAGGATCCCGTGCAGCAACGACGTGCTGTCTGCAACGTACTCGCCGTTCACGAGGTTGTAGGAGGTCATCAGACCCGCTGCACCGCCCTCGCGCACCGCGGATTCGAACGGGACCAGGTACAGCTCGCGCAACGTGCGCTCGTCGATCACCGAATCGGCCGACATGCGCTCGTGCTCGGACTCGTTGCCCACGAAGTGCTTCACCGTGGTGACGACGCCGCGGCCCTGGACGCCCCGGATGAACGCTGCAGCCGTGCGGCCCGCCAGCAGCGGATCCTCGGAGTACGACTCGAAGTTCCGTCCCCCGAGCGGCGAGCGGTGGAGGTTGACGGTGGGCGCGAGCAGGACCCGGCACTCCTTGGTGCGTGCCTCGTCACCGATGGCCGCGCCGACTCGCTCGACCAGTGCCGGATCCCAGGTGGAACCGAGCGCCGTGCCGCACGGCATGCACGCCGCGCTGCTGCGCGAGCCGTCGGTGCGCGCGCCGGGAAGCGCAGGGCCACGAGCCCCGTTGGGTCCGTCGGTCAGCCACACCGGGGGGATGGCGAGCCGATCGACCGGCACGGTGCTCCACAGGTCGAGGCCCGCGGTCAGCGCCGCCTTCTCGTCGAGCGTCATCCGGCCGATCAAGGTGGCGATGTCGCGTGGCATGCGTGTTCCCCCGGTCGGTGCAACCGCTGCGGATCATCGCACGCGATGTCGGCGGTGTGGCGCGCGTGCCATGATCCATCAGGTCCGAAAGGGCGGCCGTCCGGGGGACGATCGATCGGCATCGTTCGGCGACGCTGATCCAAAGGGGGACGAGCCATGGCCACGAGACTTCCCGACGTGCTCGACGACGACGTCGACTACGCGCTCGACGAGCTCGACGACTTCCACGAGCGTCTCGCTGCGCTGCGGTCCAGGCGTCCGGCTGCGTGGGTGCGGTGCTTCGGGGAGAAGGCGGTCCTCTTCACCAGTTACGAGCTCGTCAACGCGGCGTTCAAGGACGAAGCCACGTTCCCGTCGGCCGAGTTCTACGGCAACGTCGTCACCGACGTGATGGGCCGCAACATCCAGTGCATGGAAGGTCAGGAGCACAAGACGAACCGCGCGCTCGTGTCGCCGGGATTTCGCCAGCGGCTGATGCCGGGCATCGTCGGACCGCTCCTCGAACCCGTCGCCAACGAGCTCATCGATCGGTTCGTCGATCGCGGTGAGGCCGACCTCGTCGCCGAGTTCACACGTCGCTACCCGGCGAAGGTGATCCTCGCCATGCTCGGGCTACCCCAGACCGACGAGGACGACGTCACCCGTTGGGCCCTCGGCATGCTCGACATCCAGCGCAGCCATTCGCACGCGGTGCAGTGCTCGCGGGAGTTCGAGCGCTACGTGCAGCCCCACCTCGACGAGCGCCGCGACTCACCAGGCGACGATCTCCTCTCGAAGCTGGCCATCGAAGAGGTCGACGGCGCTCGGCTGACCGACGACGAGATCTTCGCGTTCTTGAAGCTGCTGTTCCCGGCCGGTGCCGACACCACGTACCTCGGCTTGGGCAGCACGTTGCTCGGCCTGCTCACCCATCCGTCCGAGCTGGCGAAGATGGTCGCCGACCCGGCGGGCCGGGCGAGTGCGGCCGCCGAGGAGGGTCTGCGCTGGAACCCGCCCGTGCCGCTCCTCCCGCGTCGCAACCGCCACGACGTCGTGTGGCACGGGGTCGAGATCCCCGCCGGCACCCACCTGTTGTTCGGCATCGGCCCAGCGAACCGAGACCCCGCCGTGTTCGCCGACCCCGATCGCTTCGATCTCGACCGGCCCATACCGAACACCCTCGCGTTCGGCTTCGGTGTGCACTACTGCCTCGGCGCACACCTGGCGCGCACCGAGATGGCGATCGCCCTGCGCGTGATCTTCGAACGCCTGCCGAACCTGCGGCTCGCCGACGACCCGGGCATACGGGTGACCGGCGCGTTCATCCAACTGCTCCGGGGACCGAACCGGCTGCCCGTGCGATTCGACTGACGACCGAACGGTGCGGATGACCGGACGGTGCGGATGGTGCGGATGGTGACACGATGGGGCTCAGCATGACGAACAACCCTCGCTTCACCGACCTGGCTCCGGCGCTCGGCGTGGAGGTGCACGACGTCGATGTGCGCGAGCCGTTCACCGCCGAGCAGATCGACTCCTTGCGCGAGGCGCTCGACTCGCGTCACCTCATGGTGTTCCGCGACCAGTCACTGACCCCCGAGCAGCAACTCGCGTTCGTTGCCCGATTCGGCCCGCTGTGCCCCGAGCGTCAGCTCTGGAGCTACGTGTCGAACAGCCGCCCCGACGGCATCGTGCGCGAGGGCGCGCTCAGGTTCCACTCCGACTTCGCGTTCGCGCGCCAGGCGACCCTTGCGATCTCGTTGTACGCACTCGAGGTGCCCGCCGACGGTGCCCCGACCATCTTCGCCAACGCGGCTCGTGCGGCCACGCTGCTGCCGGAATCGGTCACCGACCGCATCTCACATGCGACCGTCCGGAACATCTACGACTTCCACTGGCCCGACGACCAACGGATCCGCGAGCACCAGATGCGACCGGGCATGCCCCGCCACGACCACGCGTTGCTGGCACCCCACCCTCGAACCGGGGCCACGGTGGTGCAGGCCAACGAGATGCACACCGACCGCGTCCTCGGTGTCGAACCAGCCGAGAGCGAGGCACTGCTCGACACGATCTTCGCCGTGCTCTACGCCGAGGAGAACCGGTACGAACATCGGTGGCGTACCGGCGACCTCGTCCTATGGGACAACATCGCACTGCATCACGGTCGCCCCGCGTTCGACACGACCGAACCGCGCACGCTGCAGCGCGTCGCGCTCGGCAACTACACCGCGACCGAGCTCGTACCGAACCTGGCCGAACTGCTCGGTCGATGAACCCGAAACCGATACACCCCTGACCACGGAGGCATCGATGACCGCCAGACAACGAGTGTTCGGCCACCTCGCACTGCACTACATGCCCGGCGACGAGAGGCCCGCACGTCGGTTGCTCGAGTTGCTCGGTTGCACCCTCGTCGACAACGGACCCGATCCGGGGAACGACGGGTTCGCGACGGTCCACATCAACTCGGCCGACACGAACCACGCCGAGAACATCTTCTTCCTGTCCGGAGTCACCCCGGAGCAGCTGGCCATCGAGCAGGCCATAACGACGGCGCTGCAGCTCGACGCCAACGCGGGGATCCTCGACGCGTATCGGGCGAAGACCACGAAGGCACCGGAGTCGATCTCGCACATCGGCATCCGGTACGCAGACTTCGCTGAGCTCGAGTCGGTGCTGGCCGCAGTCGAGCGCGCGGCATCACCCGGCGGCGAGCTGGCCGGGCGCGCGGCGCTGGTCAAGTACGCGGCTCGACTGGGGCTCGACGCCGATGTCGACGCGCGCATGAGCGCTTCGCCGGCGTTCTCCGGCGACGAGCGCCCGGCGTTCGCGGATCACTGGGTGCAATGCTTCGTGACCACCGACCTGCTCGGCTTCGGCATCCTGGCGTTGGGGCACACCTTCGAGCTCGACTTCGTCTTCGACCCGTTCTTCACGTCACCGCCCCCGACCTTCGGCCGGCCCCGCAGCGCCACGGCGGCCGCCGGCTGAGCACAAACCTTGACGTTTCCCCAGCTCAGGCGCACCATGAGGGGGAGGTTGGCCGGCGAACGCCGCACGACCGAAGGGGGATGTCATGTACCTGTTCTCTCGACGCGCCCAGATCGCCGCGGGCCAGGATCGTCGCGCACACGAGTGGGCGGTCGAGGTGGGCGGTGTCGCCGCCGCGGCGTGCGGACTGCCGATCGCCACGTGGACGAGTGTGCTGTCGCCTGCGGTCGGCGAGATCGTCTGGTCGATGATGGCGCCATCGATGGAGGCGCTGCACAAGGCGACGCTGGCCGCTGCGGCATCCGACAAGTACACCTCGATGGTGGAAGCCGCCACCGAACTTTGGGCGGGTCCTCCGACCGATCTCGTGGGTGAGATCCTCTACGGCGGTCCGAACCCGGCCGGTCCCCCGCAGTTGGCCCTCACCGTCCGGGCCGATGCCACCCCGGGTCGGCTCGGCACCGCACTGGCACTCGGGGCCGAGATCGCCGTGCTCGTCGAGCAGATCACCGGTGCCGCCACGTTGTTCGGCCGCAACGTCACCGGGTCGTTCAGCGGAGCCAGCTGGATCTCGGGATACGCGAGCGCAGCGGCCGTCGACGAGGCGAACGGCAAGCTCCAGGCCGACGAGCGGTACCTCGCCGCACTCGATCGACTGGGCGAGAACTTCCTGCCCGGTGCGGAGACGCAGTTGCTGCAACGCATCGGCTGAGCGGATGCCGTCCGCCGGTCGCGGCCACACCCGCGTCGATGACGACGTGGCCGCGACCGATGCGGGTCAGCGAGTGCCGTAGCTCGCGCCTACCTGCGCCTCGCGCTGGCGGGTGGTGGAGTGCACCGGGTCGGTGTCGAACTTCGGGATGATCTCCTTGCCGAAGAGCTCGTACGACTCGCGGATGGTATCCATGTCGTAGTCGCACACCGTCGACGAGAAGGTGAGCTGGTCGGCGCCGACATCGATGAACTTCTGCACGGTGCGTGCGATCTCGTCGGGATCACCCACGCAACTCGCCGCGGCGTTGGTGCCGGCCTTGAGCTCGTCGACCGTGGGATCGGGCGGCAGATCGGGCCACACCGGAAAGCCGTCGGGCCGCGGGAACGAGTCGAGGTACTTGAACACCAGCGCGGTGTGATAACTCATGCGGTTCTGCGTGTAGAGGAGCCGTGCGCGGTCACCGTCGGCCAGGCACAGCATGTCGCCGGTGACCATGATGTTGTTGTTGACGTATCCGCCGACGGGCTCGGCCTTGTCGATGTTCTTCTTGTAGATCTCGATCAGAGGGGCCAACGTGTCGGGCGTGCCGAGCGTGAAGCACAGCACGCCGATGCCCAGCCGCGCCGCCTTCTCGAACGTACCCGGCGAGCCCGCCGCCACCCAGATGGGCGGGTGCGGGTCGGTGTCGAACTTCGGGATGATCTCCTTGCCGAAGAGCTCGTACGACTCGCGGATGGTATCCATGTCGTAGT
>JBKJKR010000563.1:0-7279 GCA_046597135.1 Acidimicrobiales bacterium
GAACACGTGCTGCGGCGGGTGGTACCGAGCGACGGTCGGTCACGCGCGTACATCGACGGCCGGCTCGCCACGGTGGGCGCGTTGGCCGAGCTGGGTGCCTCGCTCGTCGATCTGCACGGCCAGCACGCCCACCAGTCCCTGCTCGGTGGCGCGGTGCAGCGGGCCGCCCTCGACCGCTTCGGTCGGGTTCCGGTGGGCGAGCTCACCGATGCCAAGGCGTCGGTGGCCGCGATCGAGGCCGCACTGGTCGACCTCGGTGGCGACGAGCGCGCCCGGGCGCGGGAGATCGACCTGTACCGGTTTCAGGTCGATGAGCTCCAGCAGGCTTCGGTCGAGGACGCCGACGAGGACGATCGGCTCGATGCCGAGGAGGACGCGCTGGCCGATGCCGGCATGCACCGCGAGGCGGGCGAATCGGCGTGCGAGGCGCTCACCGCGGACAGTGGCGCGGCCGATGCCATCGCCGCAGCGCTCGCGTTGCTCGACGCCCGGGCGCCGTACCGCGACCTCGCGTCGCGCCTGGCCTCCATCGTGGCCGAGGTGGGCGACATCGCGCACGAGCTGCGCGACCGGGGCGAGCGCATCGACGAGGACCCCGAGCGACTCGCAGCAGTGCGCGTGCGGCGCCAGCTCCTGCGCGAGCTGCGGCGCAAGTACGGGGCCACCCTCGAAGATGTCGTGGCCTACCGCCGCGAGGCCGAGGGTCGCCTCGAGGAGCTCCTCTCGCACGACCGGCGGGCCGCGGAGCTCGACGAACGCCGGTTGCGCGCGCTCGAGCAGTTGCAGGCGGTGCAGGCCAAGATCCGCGCGGTGCGCGTCGCCGTGGCTCCCGAGCTGGCCGTGGCGGTGCATGCGCACCTCCAGGAGCTCGCGATGCCGAAGGCGCGCCTGTCGATCGACGTCGACGGCCCGGCCGGTGACGATGTGCGCATCCTGCTCGCCGCGAACCCGGGTGGCGAGCTGTTACCGCTCGCGAAGGTGGCCTCGGGTGGCGAGCTCGCCCGTGCGATGTTGGCATTGCGCCTGGTGCTCACCGCGGGGCCACCCACGTTGGTCTTCGACGAGGTCGATGCCGGCATCGGCGGTACCGCAGCGCTCGCGGTCGGTCGTTCGCTGGGCGCGCTGGGGGCCACGCACCAGGTACTGGTGGTCACGCACCTGCCTCAGGTCGCCGCCTTCGCGGATCGCCACGTGGTGGTCACCAAGCACGACGACGGCGAGCGCACGGTGTCCGATGCCGTGGTGCTCACCGAGAAGGAGCGGGTCGTCGAGCTCTCCCGCATGTTGTCGGGTCATGACAGCGCCGCCGCCCGCCGTCACGCACGTGAGCTGCTCACCTCCGCGGTCGCGGCCCGCGTCGCTCGCAGCTGACGAGCTTCCTGCGCGCGATCCCACCGCGCGACCCCTGCCCGGCGGTAGGGTGAGATCCCGTGACCAAGCACATCTTCGTGACTGGTGGCGTCGCCAGTTCGCTCGGCAAGGGCCTGACTGCATCTTCGCTCGGGCGCCTCCTCAAATGCCGCGGCCTTCGCGTGACCATGCAGAAGCTCGACCCGTATCTCAACGTCGATCCGGGAACCATGAACCCGTTCGAGCACGGGGAGGTGTTCGTCACCGATGATGGTGGCGAGACCGACCTCGACCTCGGGCACTACGAGCGGTTCATCGACGAGAGTCTGTCGCGCGCCTCCAACGCCACCACCGGTTCCATCTACTCCGCGGTCATCGCCGCCGAACGGCGAGGCGACTATCTCGGTCGCACGGTGCAGGTGATCCCGCACATCACCAACGAGATCAAAGAACGCATCCGCCGCCTCGCGAACGACGACGTCGACGTCGTCATCACCGAGGTCGGCGGCACGGTCGGCGACATCGAGATCCTCCCCTTCCTCGAGGCCATCCGGCAGTTCCGCCTCGATGTGGGCCGCAACAACGTCTGCTACGTGCACGTCACCCTCGTGCCGTTCATCGGTCCGTCGGGCGAGCAGAAGACCAAGCCCACGCAGCATTCGGTGACCGAGCTCCGCTCGCGCGGCATCCAGCCCGACGTCATCGTGTGCCGCAGCGAACAACCGTTGTCCGACTCGTTGAAGCGCAAGATCTCGAACCTGTGCGATGTGCCGGTCGACGCCGTCTGCAACTGTGCCGATGCCGACTCGCTCTATGAGATCCCGTTGGTGTTGCACGACGAGGGGCTCGACACGGTCGTGTGCGAGCTGCTTGGCTTTCAGGACCGCCCACTCGACCTGACCGAATGGAAGGCGCTGTATCGCAAGGTCTTGGCGGTGCAGGGCTCGGTGCGCATCGGGCTGATCGGCAAGTACGTGTCGCTCGTCGACGCCTACCTGTCGGTGGTCGAAGCGTTGAACCACGGCGGCATCCATCACGGGGTCAAGGTCGAGATCGAGTGGATACAGGCCGAACAGGTCGAGTCTCTCCTCGCCGAGGGCAAGCTCCGCGATCTCGACGGCATCGTGATCCCGGGCGGGTTCGGCGAACGCGGGGTCGAGGGCAAGATCGCCGCGGCTCGCTTCGCTCGCGAGCGCGACATCCCGTGCCTGGGGCTGTGCCTCGGCATGCAGGTCATGACCATCGAGTACGCCCGAAACGTCCTGGGTCTCGCCAACGCGAACTCCACCGAGTTCGACGCGGCCACCCCGTACCCGGTGATCGACCTCATGGAGTCGCAGCGGGGGGTCACCACCAAAGGCGGCACGATGCGCCTCGGTGCGTACGTGGCCCAGCTGAAGCCGGGCTCACAGGTGGCCCGGCTGTACGGCGAGGAGGTCGTCTCCGAACGGCACCGTCACCGTTACGAGTTCAACCCCCGCTATCGCAGTCGTTTCGATGGATCGGGTCTCGTGGCGTCGGGTACGTCGCCCGACGGCATGCTCGTCGAGTTCATCGAGCTCGAGTCGCACCCGTACTGGATCGGCACGCAGGCCCACCCCGAGTTCAAGAGCCGTCCCGATCGGCCTGCGCCGTTGTTCCGGGAGTTCGTGGCGGCCGCGTTGCGCCGTGCCGAAGGCCGCAACCCGCACCTGCCGCTGCCCACCACCGAAGCCGCACGCGCCGGCACGGTCTGAGCACGGGCCCGTCTGCACATGGCCCCCGGGTTCATCAAAGGGCCCGAGCGGGTCGTGTACGACGGCCACGTCATCACGGTCGCCGTGGGCGAGTTCACCGCGCCGAACGGCGAGGTGGTCGAACGCGACGTCATCCACCATCCGGGCGCGGTTTCCGTGGTCCCGATCGTCGGTGACGAGGTCATCCTCGTGCGGCAGTTCCGCGCCGCGCTCGGGCACGAGCTGCTCGAGATCCCGGCGGGCAAACGCGACGTCGACGACGAACCGCTCGAGCTGTGCGCGGCGCGCGAGCTCGCCGAGGAGATCGGCATGGAGGCCGCGACCATGGTGAAGGTGGCGAGCTTCTACAACTCGGCCGGGTTCTGCGACGAGCTCAGCCACGTCTTCGTCGCCACCGACCTCACACCCGTGCCCACTGCAGCGCACGGGCTCGAAGAGGAGTTCATGTCGATCGAGCGCCACCGACTCGATGACGTGCCGGCCATGATCGCCTCAGGCGAGCTCTGCGATGCGAAGTCGATCATCGGCCTCTTGCTCGCGTTGCGCAGGCTCGGTCGGTGACCGTGGTGGCCGCGCCCGATCCGTCGGTGGACGAGGACGCGCTGGCGATCGAGTCGGAGGAGTACCTCACCTGGCTGGCGGTCGAGCGCGGTCGGGCCACGAACACGCTCGCCGCGTATAGACGCGATCTGTCGGCGTTCCAACGGTTCTTGAAGGAGCGGGGGCGTACGGTGCCCGAGGCCGACGGCGATGATGTGATCAGCTACGTGAACACGCTGCGGTCCCGCGGGCTCGCACCGGCGAGCGTGGCCCGCATGTCGGTCACCGTGCGCGGCCTCTACAAGTTCATGCTCGTCGAAGAGCTCGCCGATGCCGATCCCGCCGCCGACCTCGAGGCACCTCGCGTGCCGCGCGGGTTGCCCAAGGCGCTGACCGAGTCGCAGGTGAACGCGCTGCTCGACGCAGTCACCGGCAACGACGCCTACGCGCGGCGCGATCGCGCGATCCTCGAGGTGCTGTACGGCTGCGGGTTGCGCATCTCGGAGCTGTGCGGCTTGTCGCTCGGCGATGTCGACCTCACCGCGTGCTTGGCGCGTGTGTTCGGCAAGGGTTCGAAGGAACGCATCGTGCCCGTGGGTCGGCTCGCGGCCGCGGCGCTCGACGACTGGTTGAGCATCGAGGGCCGCGACGCGCTCGAGCCCGCGCGGTGGCGCCGGCGCGGCGACGCCGAGGCGTTGTTCCTCAACACGCGCGGTGGGCGGTTGTCACGCCAGGGCGCGTGGGCGGTGGTGCGCAAGTACGGCGAACGCGTGGGGTTGCACGAGGTGCTCACCCCGCACGTGCTGCGTCACTCGTGTGCCACGCACATGCTCGACCACGGAGCCGACATCCGCACCGTGCAGGAGCTCCTCGGGCACGCGTCGATCACTACCACACAGATCTACACCAAGGTGTCAACCGAGCGACTGAACGCGGTGTACCGCGAAGCGCACCCGCGGGCGCGCGGCAGGGTGGTCGGCGGCACGGTGGTCGCATGAGCGACATCGTGCATCTTGCGCGCCGGTTCTTCGGCTCGTTGCGCCCGGGCGGTCCGCCCGCGCCTGACGTGGCGTGGGTGCAGGTGACGTTGTCAACCGAGCAGTTCGTGTTGTGGAACCGCATGAGCGGGCCCGATCGGCGGCACTCTGCGCAAGTGGCTCGCGACGTGCACGCTCGCCTGGCCGAGCGCGCCACCCCGCCGGTGCTCGCGGCCGCGCTGTTGCACGACGTCGGCAAGATCGACTCGCGCCTTCGCACCTACGGCCGGGTGGTGGCCACGCTCACCACGAAGATCATCGGGCGCGACGAGGTGCTCGGGTGGCGACGGTCGCGCGGGTTGCACCGGCGCATCGCGTTGTACGTCGACCACCCCACCATCGGTGGCGACCTGCTGCAGCTCGCGAACAGCGATCCGCTGACCGTGGCCTGGGCGCGCGAGCACCACAACCCTCGCGATACCTGGACGATCGACACCGACATCGCGAACGTGCTCGACGCCTGCGACAACGACTGACCGTTCGGGTCGGCCTCAGCCGGCCAGCGATCGGGCGTCGGCGCGCCGCGAGGTCCTCGATCCAGCCGAACGCCGTGACCAAGGTGATGGTGCGACCGCGGTGAGCGCGAGCAACGCCGCGCTGAACACGCCGTACGGCAAGGCGAAGGGGAGGCGCCACAGGAGCTGATAGCCGACGATGATGGCGGTGGAGTGCCACAGGCACACCGTCATCGAGCGGCTGTTCATCGTGGTGATGAAGTTGGCAACGTGGCGGCAGGACCAACCGGGATGGCGCGCCGCGACGTCCAACGCGAAGACGGCGGCGATGAGCGCCGTGAACGTGGCCCGTGGCGCTCGTCGCACCAGGCGCAACAGCACGTCGGTCACGCAGGTCAGAGAGGGAGGAACCCCATGCGCTCGCGGGCGCGGGCCAGCACCGGCCCGGCGATCTCGGCGGCCTTGGCCGCGCCGATGGCCAGCAGGCGCGCGGTTTCGCCCGGATCACCCGACAGTTCGGCGAAACGCGTCTGGATGGGACGCAGCGTTTCGACCACCGCGGCCGCGGTGTCCTTCTTCAACGTGCCGTACTGCGTGTAGTCGCCGACGGCTTCTTCGGGGGTGCGTCCGGTGCACGCACCGAGGATGGACAACAGGTTCGACACGCCGGGCTTGGCGGCGATGTCGTAGCGCACCTCGTTGTCGGTGTCGGTCATCGCGCGCATGATCTTCTTCTCGACTGCTTTGAGATCGTCGAGCAGGTTGATGGTGCCCTGCGGCGAGAACGACGACTTCGACATCTTGTTGGTGGGGGTCTGCAGGTCCATGACGCGTGCGCCGGCGCGGGGAATGGCCGCCTCGGGCACGACGAACGTCGCGCCGTAGCGCGCGTTGAACCGCATGGCGACGTCGCGGGTGAGCTCGAGGTGCTGGCGCTGATCGTCGCCGACGGGGACGCGATCGGTGTCGTACAGGAGGATGTCGGCGGCCATGAGCGCGGGGTAGGTGAACAGCCCGGCGGAGATGAACTCGGCGTTGTCGCTCTTGTCCTTGAACTGCGTCATGCGCCGCAGCTCACCGAAGGCCGTGGTGCACTCGAGCAACCAGCTGAGCCCGGTGTGCTCGTGTACCTGGCTCTGCACGAAGAGCGTGCACACCTCAGGGTCGAGGCCGATGGACATGAGCATCTGTGCGAGGCGCAGGGTGCTCTGGCGCAGCTCTGCGGGGTCCTGCTGCTGGGTGATGGCGTGAAGGTCGACCACGCAGTAGACGGAGTCGGCCTCGTGCTGGTCGACGACCCAGTTGCGGATGGCGCCGAGCAGGTTGCCGAGGTGGACCTCGCCGGTGGGTTGGATGCCCGAGAACACGCGTGCCATGGCGGGGAAGGGTACCTGCTGCCCGATGCCCCTCAGGCGGGGTATTCGCCTGCGGGCACCGCGCCGCGAACCACCTTGTAGGCAGCAAGGCACCGGGTGCGCGCCGCGGCGTGATCGACGATGGGTGGTGGGTAGTCGGGGGCGTCGAACAGACCGCCGACGAGCCATGGCTCGTGCACGAAGCGCGCGTCGATCGCCGCGAGCTCGGGTATCCATCGCTTCACGTAGGTGCCGTCGGGGTCGAACTTCTTGCCCTGCGACGTGGGGTTGAAGATGCGGAAGTACGGCGCGGCGTCGGGCCCGGTGCCCGCGACCCACTGCCAGTTGCCGGCGTTCTGTGACACCTCGCCGTCGACGAGCAGCGTGCGGAACCACCGCTCGCCCCGGCGCCAATCGACGAGCAGGTCCTTCACGAGGAAGCTCGCCGTGATCATGCGCACGCGGTTGTGCATCCAACCGGTCCGTGCGAGCTGACGCATGCCTGCATCGACGATGGGGAAGCCGGTGCGGCCTTCGCACCACGCACGGAAGCCGGCGTGGTCGTCGTTCCACACGATGGTGTCGTACTGGGGACGCAACGAGCGCGTGGCGATGGTGGGGTGCTCCCAGGTGAGGTGCGCGTACCAGTCGCGCCACGCGAGCTGGCGGGCGATGGCTTCGCGTCCCGCGGTGTGGGTGCCGAGCACGGCGGTGATGCGCCGGGGCGAGATCGTGCCGAAGCGCAGCGCGGCCGAGAGCTGCGTCGTGCCGTCGATCGCGGGGAGGTCGCGTGCCGCGGGGTAGTC
>JBKJKR010000010.1:0-6034 GCA_046597135.1 Acidimicrobiales bacterium
GCCCGCGGCCCCGACGACCGTGACTGACTCGAGCGGGAGGAAGCGTCGCACCGTGACCTTCTGGACGCCGACGCTGAAGAACTCGGTGTAGACCAGCTTGACGACGTCGACGTGGCCGCTCACGAAGAGCTCGGTGATCTTGGCCGCGACAGCGCGTGCGTCCTCGTACTTGGGGGTGTCGCTGATGCCGAGGAACGACGCATCGATGCGGTAGTTGCGGAACCGGAAGTACCCCTCGGCCTTCTTGCCGATGAGCACGAGGGAGTAGTCACGACCTTCGAGCTCGTCGGCCATGACCTCGCGCTCGGTGGCCCGGATGACCGCCGAGTTGTATGCGCCGGCAAGGCCGCGGTCGGAGGTGATGGCGATGTAACCCACACGACGCACATCCGTGGCTTCGCGCAGCAGCGGGTGCTGCACCTCGGTGCCGCCAGCCGCCAGGTTCTCGATGACCTGGGTGATCTGGCGGCTGTAGGGCTTCGCCGCGGCGGCACGCTGCTGTGCCTTGACGACACGCGTGGCCGCGATGAGCTCCATGGCGCGCGTGATCTTCTTCGTCGACTGGACGCTCTTGATGCGGCGTCGCAGCACGCGTTCCTGGCCACCTGCCATGCGGGATCAGCCCTCTCGCGCGATCTCTGCTTCGGGCAGTGTGGTGTCGGTGTCGATCATGCGCGAGTTGGCCGCACCCTGCGGGGTGGGCTCTGGCTCGCCGCCGCCGTCGGCGGTGGTGACGAACTGATCGGCGTAGCCCTGCAGCGCAGACTCGAAGGCCTCGGTGTCGGCGATGGTGCCGCTCGACTTGATGCCCAGCAGGACGTCGTTGTAGCGGGAGCGGAACCACTCGAGCAGGCCGGCCTCGAATCGACGGACATCGCTGACCGGGACCGCATCGAGGTAGCCGCGGGTGCCGGCGTAGATCACGACGACCTGCTCCTGCACGGGCAGCGGGGAGTTTAGGCCTTGCTTGAGCAGCTCGGTGAGGCGAACCCCACGGTCGAGCTGGGCCTGTGACACGGCGTCGAGCTCGGAGCCGAACGCCGCGAACGCCTGCAGCTCACGGAACTGCTGGAGGTCGGACTTCAGCGTGCCCACGGCGGTCTTCATGGCCTTGATCTGCGCCGCCGAGCCCACGCGGGACACCGAGATGCCCACGTCGACCGCGGGGCGGATGCCCGACTTGAAGAGGTCGTCCTGGAGGTAGATCTGGCCGTCGGTGATCGAGATCACGTTGGTCGGGATGTAGGCCGAGACGTCGCCGGCCTTGGTCTCGATGACCGGGAGGGCGGTGAGCGAACCGGCACCGCGCTCGTCGGAGAGCTTGGCCGCCCGCTCGAGCAGACGGCTGTGGAGGTAGAACACGTCGCCGGGGTACGCCTCGCGGCCCGGCCGGCGGCGCAACAGGAGCGACATCTGGCGGTAGGCCTCGGCCTGCTTCGACAAGTCGTCGTAGACGGCGAGGGCGTGCTCGCCGTTCTCCATCCAGTGCTGGCCCATGGCGCAGCCGGCGTACGGGGCGAGGTACTTGAACGGCGCGGGGTCGGAGGCCGGGGCCACCACGACGACCGTGTACTCGAGCGCGCCGTACTCGCGCAGCGTCTCGACCGTGTTGGCGACCGTGGAGGCCTTCTGGCCGATCGCCACGTAGATGCACTTCACGCCGAGGCCACGCTGGTTGATGATCGTGTCGATGGCGATGGTGGTCTTGCCGGTCTTGCGGTCGCCGATGATGAGCTCGCGCTGGCCACGGCCGATCGGGATCAGCGAGTCGATGGCCTTGATGCCGGTCTGCATCGGCTCGTGCACGGGCTTGCGGCCCATGATGCCCGGGGCCTGGATCGCCATGCGGCGGGGCGACACGTTGGTGAGCGGGCCGCGACCGTCGATCGGCTCGCCGAGGGCGTTGACCACTCGACCGAGCAGGCCGTCGCCGGCCGGCACGGACAAGATGTCGCCCGTGGCCCGCACGACCTGGCCCTCTTCGATGTGGTCGACGTTGCCGAGGACCACGGCGCCGATCGAGCCCTCTTCGAGGTTCAGCGCCAGACCGTAGGTGCCGTCCTCGAACTGGAGCATCTCGTTGACGGCCGCGTCGGGCAGACCGCTGACGCGGGCGATGCCGTCGCCGACCTCGGTCACGCGACCCACCTGGGTCTGCTCGAGCGAGATGGCGAACCCCTCGAGGTTCTTCTTGAGCGCCGCCGTGATGTCGGCGGTGTTGATCGTCAGGTCAGCCATGAAAGGTCTCCGAGCTCACGCGATCGCTTCGCGCACTTGGTTGAGGCGGTGACGGACGCTGCCGTCGATGACGGTGTCGCCGATCTGGGTGACGAGTCCCCCGAGCACCGAGGGGTCGATCACCACTTTGATCTCGACAGCCTTGCCGGTGGCGGCCGTGATGGCCGCCGCCAGTCGTGTGGTCTGGTCGGCCGTGAGCGGGACGGCGCTGCGCACCTCGGCCACGGCGTGGTTTCGCGATGCGGCTGAGCGCTCGACGAGCGCCCGCACGATCTCGGGGAGGTCGGCCCCGCGGCCGGCGCCCACGGCGAGCGACACGAGGCCGATCGTGGCGGGCGAGGCCTTGCCACCGAGGAGATCCTCGACGACCTGCTGGCGCCGGGCCACCGGGGCCGAAGGATCCGACAACGCCGACAACAAGGTGTCGTTGGCCTCGAGGGCCTGCCCGAAGCGGAACAGCTCCTCTTCGACGACGGCCAGCGTGCCTTCTGCCGCAGCCACCGCGTGGAATGCGCCGGCGTAGCTCTGGATGAGATCTTGGCTCATCGTGCTGAGGCCCCCAGTTGGGTGATGAACTGCTCGATGAGGTCGGTCTTGACCGCATCGGTGAGGTTCTCGTTGACCACGGCGTTCGTGGCGGTGACGGTCATCGCGGCGACCTCGGCCTGCAGATCGGCGAACGCCTGCTGCTTCGAAGCCTCGATCTCGATGCGGGCCCGCTGCTTGGACGCCTCGACGTCGGCCTCGACCCGGGCGAGCAAGTCGACCTTGACCGTGTCGGCGCGGCTGCGGGCCTCGGCGATGATCGCCTCGGCATCGGCTGCGGCGTTGCCGAGGCTGGCCTTGAGGCTCGAGAGCTCGCTCTCGGCGGCGGCCATGTTGGCCTCGCCGGCGGCGATCTCGTCGGCGATGCGTTGCGTGCGCGCGGCGGCCATCTTCTTGACCGCCGGGACGCCCTTCCAGATGAAGAGCGCCAGGATGATCAAGAACGATGCGGTGCCCCAGTACAGCTCGTTCTTGTTGCCGTAGAAGCTGTGGTGGCCACCTTCAGCGGCCAGGATGCGCAACGGAAGTCCGTTCATCGCAGCCTCCTCAGTTGCTCAGGGCGCGGTCGACGATGCCGACAGCCCCCGACCGGTCGATGGGACGTTGCATGACCGCCGACGCTGCACCGACTGCGAGGTCGACGACGTCGCCGCGCACTCGGCCGAGTGCCGCAGCTCGCGCCGCGGTGATCTCCTGCTGCGTGGCTTGACGAAGCACCGCCATCTCCCGGTCGGCATCGGCCTGCAGGCGTTGACGATGTGCTTCCACCTCGGCGCGTGCACCCTCCATGAGGCGGTTCGCCTCGAGGCGGGCGTCGGCAAGCGCCGCGTCGTAGTCACGACGCGTGAGGCCGAGCTCGTCGCGCGTGCGATCGGCCGAGTCACGGTCGCCACGGATCTTGGCGTCGCGTTCGGCGATCAGCCGACGGAGCGTCGGCATGAACACGGTGTAGACGAGCAGTAGCAGCAAGAAGAAGCAGATCGCCGCCCAGACAACCTCGCTCACGTCAGGGATGACGGGGTTGGACGGTTCTTTCACTTCGCCCGCGGCTGCTTCGCCGGCTTCGGCGAATCGGAGCAGCGCGATGGTCAGCACGTTCGAGCCTTTCGGGTTCGGTCGGTCAGAACCTGGTCAGGGACACACACCGGATCGATGATCAGGCGAACTTGAGGAGGATGAAGACGACGAAGCCGATGAGGGCGAGCGCCTCGGTGAAGGCAATGCCGAGGAACATCGTGGTCTGGACCTGACCGGCGGCTTCGGGTTGGCGAGCCATGGCCTGCACGGCCTGGCCGACGAGGTAGCCGATGCCGATGCCGGGGCCGATCGCGGCGAGGCCGTAGGCGAAGCCGGCGCTACCGGCCGCTTCGTTGTTCTTTGCCTCGGACGCCGTGTAACCGGTGGCCTCGGTGGCCTGCGCCAGAATCGTTGCGAGGGTGCTCATGTTGCTAGGTGCTCCTTGGGTTTTCTTGCGTCCGTGGACGGAAGAGCTCAGTGCGCCGCAGCCGGCGCGTGGTCGTGGTGATGTGCGTCGTCGCCGCCGTGGCCCTGCATCGAGCCGCCGATGTAAACGCCGGTGAGGATGGCGAACACGAACGCCTGGAGGAAGGCGACGCCGATCTCGAAGCCCGTGAGGCCGACGAGCATGAAGAACGTGGGGATGTTGACGATGAACAGCGGGCCTGCGGTCCACAAGGCGATGCACAAGACGCTGAAGGTGACGAGCAGGATGTGCCCGGCGAGCATGTTGGCGAAGAGCCGCACGGCGTGGCTGAACGGCCGGATGAAGAAGGTGGACAGCAGTTCGATGATGCCCACGAGCGGCTTGAGCGCGATGGGTACGCCGGGCGGCCAGGCGATGTCGGCGAGGTATTTGAAGCCCTGGTGCTTGAAGCCCACGACGATGAAGATCACCCACACGGTGAGCGCCAGCACGATCGGCGCGGCCATGCGGGCGTTGCCCGGCATCTGGAACGCGGGGATGACCTCGAAGATGTTCGACACGAAGATGAAGCTGAACAACGTGACGAGCAGCGGCAGGAAGGGTGCGCCTTCGGCGCCCATGGTGGGCAGCATGACCTGCTTCTCGACGAAGCCGATCACTGCTTCAGCCGCGTTGCGGACACCGCTCGGGACGAAGCCCTTCTGGCGACCGGCCAGCGCGAAGAAGACGGCCGGGATCACCAACGAGAGCACATAGATCAACGCGACCTTGTTGAACCCGAACGCGGTGTCCTTGAAGAACCAGTCGGGCCACTTGACGATGTCGTCGATCGGCGGGAATTCGAGTGCTCCGAGGATCACTTTTCACTCGCTCCTTGCTAGCGGCGCGGCCGCGGCTTGAGGCCGGGGTACGCCAGGGATGCGGACACATGACGCATCTCCCAGAACAGAAGTCCGAGATGCGTGACGATGATGGTGATGCCGAACGCGACCGGTTGCATCCAGTCGGCGTTGCGGAACACGAAGAATGCGGCGAACACGAGCATGAGGCGGATGAGGAAGCCGAACATGGCGGCCGCGCCCATGGCGACGGCCGAGATGCGGGCGCCCCAGCCGATGAGAGCCGCAGCGAGGACGAAGTTGCCGAGCGACAGGCCGAGTGCGTAGAGCACCGAGGCGATGCCCGACGCGCCACCGACGATGGCGCCGACGATGATGGCCACCGGCACGAGGTACAAGCCGCGCTTGAGAAGGTCGCGCGCGATCTCGAGCGCGGGCGACGGTCCGTCGTAGCGGACGAGCATCGGGTCGGTGGAGGGGTCGATCATCGAGTCGGTCATGGAAGTCCTGCGCCCGCCCGGCGAGCGCGTTGCGCGTCGATGGCCGTGCGGTAGCTGTAGTACTGCTTGGCCCAACTGCCGACCATGCCGGCGACGGCCAGGACGATGGTGAACAACGGCGTCGTGCCGATCCATCGATCGAGACCGAGGCCCAAGAGGGCCAGGATCACCGGCGCAAGAACCAACTCGAAGCTGCCGCTGCTCTGGTTGAACAGGCCATCGCTGAATTCGCGCTTCTGATTCAGGTCCACGTCGTTGTGCGCCCAGGGGTTGTGCGGCCGCGCACGGAGAACGCGCGGCGCTTGTGAATGCAAGCGCAATCTAGGTGTCGCGGGCCCGGGCTGGCAACTCCAACCACCGAAAGGGAGGCGAAAGGATCACGTGGTGCGCCGAAAATCTTCACGTACTCTCGTGGAGCGTAGGGGTCTTCGAGCGTCGGCGCGTGCGAACCGTCGGCGGATTCGGCG
>JBKJKR010000154.1:0-3798 GCA_046597135.1 Acidimicrobiales bacterium
GTCCGAGGACGAGGTGCGTGGCGTCGTCGCAGCGTGGCGTCGGCAGATGCCCATCGACCTCACCACCCCGACCGACGAAGTGGTCACCACCAACGCCACCGGCGGGGTGCGCGGCGAGCAGCTCACCATCGACCTGGCCGACGACGTCACGGCCTCGGTGCCCGGCGGCGATGATGACGACGACGAGCTGCTGCGCGCCGCGATGGAGCTGGTGGTCTCGTCGCAACTCGGTTCCACGTCGATGTTGCAACGAAAGCTGCGGGTCGGGTTCGCCCGCGCCGGCCGGCTCATGGATCTCCTCGAGCAGCGCGGCATCGTCGGCCCGTCCGAGGGTTCGAAGGCCCGCCAGGTGCTCATGCAACCCGAGGAACTGCAGAACACCTGAGGCGGTAACGTTCCGGGGATGGAGCCTGGCCGCCGCGAGTCCGATCGTGGTCTCGACTCACCGGCCGACCTGCGCCTGCTCGAGCGGCTGCTGTTCTTCGGCCTCGCCGCGGCGATCATCGTGGGCGTGGTCGCGCTCATCTTCACCGGCGAGTGGAGCGTGCTGCTGATCGTCGTGGCGGCGTACGGCGTCATCGCCGGCATCCAGTGGGTCGCCGTGCACCACCGCATGCGCGGCGACCGCGATCCCCGATGAGCAGCGCGACCGGTCACGGTCCGGGCATCGCGAGGTCGAGCAACTAGCCTGTCGGGGTGCCACGCCGCTATTGGATCGAGACCCTCGGGTGTCCGAAGAACCAGGTCGACTCCGACAAGTTGGTCGGCACCCTCGTCGCTGACGGGTACACCTCGGCGTCGAGCCCGGGCCAAGCCGACCTCGTCGTGGTCAACACGTGCGCCTTCATCGACGAAGCCCGCCAGGAGTCCATCGACGTCATCCTGCAGCTCACCGATGGCCGCAAGAAGGGCGCCGAGGTCGTGGTCACGGGTTGCCTGGCCGAGCGGCACGGTGACGAGCTCGCCGCGGCGCTGCCCGAGGTCACGGTGCGGGGGTTCAACCTTGCGGTCACGCCGCACGATCACGATCACGATCACGCGCCCGCCGCGCCGGTCGCCGGTGGCACCGCAACTGCGGTCGCCATCGGGCGCAATGTGCCGTTGCCGTCGTTCGACCTTTTGAACCTGCCGCGGCCGCGCTCGCCGCGTCCGTGGGCCTACGTCAAGATCGCCGAGGGTTGCGACCGGGCCTGCGGGTTCTGCGCCATCCCGAGCTTTCGCGGGCCGCAGCGTTCGCGCTCGATCGACGCGATCCTCGAGGAGGTCGATGCGCTCGACGTGCGTGAAGTGGTGCTCGTCGCGCAGGACCTGGCCAGCTACGGGCGCGATCAGGGCAAGGGCAAGAAGTCGCTCGTGCCGCTCGTCAAAGCCGTCGCGGCTCGCACCGACCGCGTGCGGTTGCTCTACCTCTACCCGAGCGAGCTCACCGACACGCTCATCGACACCATCTGTGAAACGGGCGTGCCCTACTTCGATCTCTCGTTGCAGCACGTCGCCCCGAAGCACCTGCGCCGCATGAAGCGATGGGGCGACGGCACTCGCTTCCTCAGCCGCATCGCGGCCATCCGCGAGCGCGAGCCCGAGGCCGCGTTCCGCTCCAACTTCATCGTGGGCTACCCGGGCGAGACCGAGGACGACCACGATCAGCTGCTCGCCTTCGTCGAGCAGGCCCAGCTCGACTGGTGCGGCTTCTTCTCGTACTCCGAGGAGGCCGGCACGCACGCCGCCACGCTCGTGAACGACATCGATCCCGGGCTCGTCAGCGACCGGCTCGCCGAGCTGCGCGAGCTCCAGGATTCGATCACCCAAGATCGACGTGACCAATTGCTCGGTCGCGAGGTCGAAGTACTCGTGGACGAACCAGGTATCGCTCGGGCACCGTGTGGCACCCGAGATCGATGGGGTGATCACGGTGCCCGAGCACCTGAAAGAAGGTACGTTCGCACGCGTTCGCATCGTCGGGGCACTGGGGCCCGACCTCGACGCGGAGGAGGTGGGGTGAACGCAACCACGCGCTTCGCGGCGTCGGACGTGATGACCCCGGCCAACGCGCTCACGTTCGCCCGCATCGTGTTGGCGCCACCGCTGTTCGCGATCATCCTGCTGGCCGACGAGCACCGTGGGGCGTCGTGGTATGCCTTCGTGCTCGGTTTCGTCATCGCGCTCACCGACAACTTCGACGGCAAACTCGCCCGTCGGTGGGGCACCACACGTTCGGGCGCCTTCCTCGACCCGCTGGCCGACAAGATCGTGGTGCTCGGCGTGAGCCTCTGCCTGGTCATCGTCGAGCGCTACTTCTGGCTGCCGGTGGCCATCATCGCCGTGCGCGAGCTGGCCATCAGCGCGTGGCGCGCCCGTTGGGCGCGACGTGGGCTCGCCATCCCGGCGCGGCGCAGCGCGAAGTACAAGGCGGTGGTGCAGGGCATCGCGCTGCTCGCTGCGGTGCTGCCCCCGCTCGAAGACCATGCGTTGCCGATCGACGTGCTGTTGTGGATCGCGGTCGCCTTCACCGTGATCACCGGGATGCAGTACGCATTCGACGGGCAACGGGCGCTCAGCCGTACCGGTGACCATGCCGGCGTGGCGGGCCGTCCCGACTGACGAGCGCCGGCCGCAATAGGGCAGTGACTGCAGTGACTACCAAGGGAGTGCGTCATGAGGTGTGAAGTCGTCGCCGTCGGCACCGAGCTGCTGCTCGGTCAGATCGTCGACACCAACTCGTCCTACATCGGTGAGCAACTGGCGCTCGTCGGCATCGATTCGCACTTCCAGACCAAGGTCGGCGACAACGCCGATCGCATCAAGGCGGTCATCATGCAGGCGCTCGACCGCAGCGACGCGGTCATCGTGTGCGGCGGGCTCGGCCCCACCCAGGACGACATCACGCGCGACGTCATCGCCGACATCATGGGCGTGCCGCTCATCCGCGACGAGGCGCTCGTCGAGAAGATCCGCGCCATCTTCGGCGGGCGCGGGCGTCCCTTCCCCGAGAACAACCTGCGCCAGGCCGACGTGCCCCAGGGGGCATCGCTCATCGCGCAGATGCCGGGCACCGCGCCGGGCCTCGTGTGCCCCGTCGGCGACAAGGTGATCTACGCCGTGCCCGGTGTGCCCTACGAGATGGTCGAGATGGTCCAGGGCACCGTGCTGCCCGACCTCGAACGCCGCGCCGGCATCACCGCCATCATCAAGAGCCGCACCCTTCGCACGTGGGGCGACAGCGAGAGCGGCTTGGCCGAGAAGCTCCAGGGCGAGTTCGAACGGCTCGAGGACGGCGGGGCGGCCACGATCGCGTTCCTGGCCAGTGGCATGGAGGGCATCAAGGTCCGCATCACGGCCAAGGCCGACACCGAAGCCGACGTCGACGCCATCCTCGCCACCGAGGAGGCGCTGGTCCGCGCCATCATCGGCCCGGTCGTCTTCGGGGTCGACGACGACACCATGGAATCGGTGGTGCTCGATCTGCTGAAGGCACAGGGCCTCACCCTTGGTCTGGCCGAGTCGCTCACCGGCGGGCTCATCGCGTCGCGCATCTGTGACATCCCGGGAGCCAGCGCGGCGTTCCGCGGCTCGATCGTGTCCTACGCGAGCGAGGTCAAGTTCGACGTGCTCGGCGTACCCGAGGGCCCAGTGGCCAGCGAGGCGGCCGTGCGGGCCATGGCCGAGGGCGCGGCGCGCGTGCTCGGTGCCGATTGCGCGATCGCCGTCACCGGCGTCGCCGGCCCGACTGCACAAGACGGCGAAGAGCCCGGCGTCGTGTGGATGGCCACGCTCGTCGACGGCGAGGTCGTGGCCACG
>JBKJKR010000215.1:0-6888 GCA_046597135.1 Acidimicrobiales bacterium
TCGATCCGCCGGAACAACTCGAGTTGCAGCGCACGATCGGCGAAGTTCTGCGCATCGAGTTCGTGCGCTGACATGGACCCGCGGCAGCTGCCGTCGGTCGACGACTCGCCGGATGCGACCGCCGGGATCTGGCGCCGGCTCGATCGGCCGTTCGAGCTGACGTTGGTGACCGAGGCGCTGATGGGCCTGCGGCCCGCGGTGGTCGAGGCGTTGGGTGCGGTCCGGGTGTGTTCGTCACCGGAAGCGGCCGCGTTGCTCGCCGCGATGGCCGGCCTGAGCCGATCGTTGAGCACGTCGGTGAACAGCCAGGCGGTGCGCTCGCGCGGTGAGGTGCGCGGTCCGGTCCTGTGGAGCGAGACGATGTCGGCTCGTGCGTCGAGCTTCGGCGACGAGGATCTCTTCGTCTGCAGCGCGCCCCAGCGTGACTACGACACGCCGGCCAACCGGGCCCTGGTGCAGGCGCTGCGGGTGCTCCGCCGCTCGGCCGACGCGCTCGACCGAGCGCCGGCCACCTGGCGCGACGACGAGCGGGTGAAGGAGGCCCGGCGGGCTGCTCGAGCCGCCCATCATTGGATCGACCACCCGTCGCTGGCGGCGGTGAGTCGTGAACGGTTGGACGCCCGCGAGCTGAAACGGGTGCGCGGTGGGAAGGCGGCGACTCGCTACGCCCCGGCGCTGGCCCTGCTCGAGATGGCGGCCGAGCCGTTGGGCCCTGCGGAGCTGGTCGGGCTGTGCGATCGCCGCACCCGCCTGCAGCACTGGGTCCTGCTCGCGGTGACCCAGGAGCTCGAGGGGCGGGGCCTGGTAATACCCCCGTTCCGGGTGGAGGGCGCCGGGCTCCTCGCCGGCCCGCTCACCTACGTGCACCCGTCACGGCGCATGGGCGCCGCACAGTTGCACGGGATCCTCGTCGGGCACGTGCTGATCGACGTCGCCGACCCGCCGCGGCCATTGGCCGGCGGGGAGGGCGCGGGCCGCCGAGCGGACGCACGGCGCGAGTTGGCGGCCCGAGCGGACGGGCGACCGGTCAACCTGATCCACTCCTACCGTGACGTGCAACTGGCCGTGGACCTGGCGGTGCGATCGGCCCGCAACGTGCTGCACGATGCCCGCATCTGAGACAGCGGGGCAGACGATCCGCGATCTCTCGACGCGCGGCTTTCGACGGACCGAAGATCAGTCGTCGTCGTCTTCGGGGGCCTCGTCGTCGTCGAAGTCGGACCACGCCTCGTGTTCGGGCTTGTGGTCCTCGACCTGATCGGTGTTGAGGCTGTCGAGCAAGGCGTCGAAATCGACATCTTGAGAACGCTTCATGGCCCGCGCCTCTTCGAAGCGCCGGTGTCGACCCTTCTTCACGGGCAGCTCTCCCGGTAGTTACATCTCGACGGCTCGCAAAGTGTAGCCGGTTGCCACTGAGGCCCACGCCATTCCGGACGGCTCATTTCCACTGCTTTCAGCCCCCCCGACGAGGCTCGACGACGAGGCCGCGACCGGCCTCGAATGCCAAGGCGATCTCGCCTGCGACCAGGCGTTTCACGGTCTCGCCGACCAGATCGGCGCGCCAACCCGTGGCCAACCGGCTGGTGTCGTCGCCCCGTAGCAGCGCATCGATGTCGGAACGTGTGCCGAGCAGGCTGGGGTCGAGATCGAAGTCGTTCGCGAGCTGGCCCACGTACGCCGAGACCAACGTGACCGCAGGCCGGAGGTCGCGTGGCACCTCGCTCGGCGGCGGCGCGGGTTCGTCGGCCGGCGGGTCGGCGATGGCGACGCGCACCACCTCGAGGATGGCCTCGGCCTGGGCCGCTCCGAGTTGGCGCACGTCGAGGCCGCGGAGGCTCTTGAGGTCGTCGACCGTCTTCGGGCTGCGTTGCGCGATGGCGACGATGGCGAGGTCGGCGAGCACGAACCGGACCGGTAGATCGAGCTGCATGGCGCGTTCCTCGCGCCACGCGGCGATGCGGCGACCGATGGCGCGGGCGTTGCCCCGCAGCTGACGGACCTCCTTGATGCGCCGCCAGGCGTCTTCGGGATCGCGTTGCGGGCGTCCTTTGGCCCGGAGCTCCTCGCACTCGTCCTCGGCCCACTCGCGGCGACCGAGCGCGTCGAGTTGGGCCGTGATGCGGTCGTGGAGCTCGAGCAGGTGGGCGACGTCGGCGGCCGCGTAGTCGAGCTGCTCGGCTCGGAGCGGGCGGGCCAACCAGTCGGTGAGCCGGTCGCCCTTGGGCAGCCGCACCCGAAGCTCGCGATCGGCGAGCGCAGCGAGCGACGGCGTGGAGAGACCGAGGAACCCGGCGGCGAGCTGCGTGTCGAAGAGGCGGGTGGGCAGCGTGTCGCACGCCAGGTCGAGCACCTCGAGGTCCTGGGTGGCCGCGTGCATGATCGCCAGGCCGTCGCCGGCCAGCACCTTGGACAGCGGTTCGAGGGACACGGCCAGCGGATCGACGAGGGCAATGCCGCCCTGCCAGGCGATCTGCACCAGGGCGACCCGCGGGTAATAGGTGCGCTCGCGGTGGAACTCGGTGTCGACGGCGTAGCGGGGCTCGTCGATGAGCTCGGCGACCAGGTCGTCGAGTGCCGGGGCGGTGGTGACGATGCGGTGTTCGGCCATGGGTGCCTGCTCAGCCGGCGTCGGGGCCGGTGCTGAACGGGAACCCGGCGGCGACCCACGCGCGGGTGCCCCCGGCGATGTTCACCGCGTCGACCCCGTTGTTGCGCAAGAACTCCGAAGCTTTGCGGCTGCGACCGCCGACGGCGCAGATCACGTAGACCGGCCCCTCGGTCGGGAACTGTGCGAGCTCGTCGGGCACCGTGGCCAGCGGGATAAGCGTGGCCCCGGGCACGCGGGCCTCGGCGTACTCATCGGGCTCTCGCACGTCGAAGACCCGTGCGCCCTGCTCTCGCAGTGCCGCCAGCTCATCGACGTCGATCTCGGGAACGTCCACCCGGTCCTCCTGCGTGGTCAGTGCAGGTTACCGCTGCGGTACCGCGGTCAGGTCGACTTCAGGCAGTGGTCGTGCGGCCGCGTGCGGTCATCCGAGCCGGTCAGAGGCAGTGCCGCCCCGCTGGCGTGCGGCCACGTCGGCCGGTTCGTCGAGGTCGGCGAGCCACGTCGGGTCGAGCATGGGCGCGACCGCCAGCTGGTGGACCCGAAGTTGTGCGAGCACTCGCCGTGGCGCCCGCTCGCCGGCGTCGAACGCGGCTTGGAGCGTGGGCAGGGCGCCGACGCGCCACGCGGCATGGTGCATGTGGTGGCGGTTCTCGCTGCGCGGCACGACCACGTCGAGTCGGTCCCCGCCGGGCGCTCGGAACGGTGCGCACACGGCGGCCACCGCGCGTGCGTCGGCATCGGGCAGGTCACAACCGAGCGCGACGACGAAGTCGGCCCGATCGCCCACCGCCACCAGTGCCGTGATGAGTGCCCCGAGCGGACCCTCGCCCGGGTACCGGTCGACGACCACGTCGAGGCCCAGCGCCTCGAGCGCTTCGGCGTTGCCGCCGATGGCGAGCACCGGCCGGCAACCGCCGGCGGCGAGCGCGTCGTGCACCCGTCGGGCCATGGCGCGACCATCGATCTCGAGCAGCGATTTGTCGGTGCCCATGCGCCGCGACGCGCCGCCACAGAGGACGGCACCCGCGACGCGCAGCTCAGCCGGCGGCACCGGGCAGGAGGTCGCTCGGCGGCCAGGCAGGGTCGAGTTGACGAAGGAAGAGCGCACATCGTTCGGACTCGTCGTGCTCGCCAATGGCCTGCGCCTCGCGCTGCAGCCCGGCGAGTGCGCGCAGGAAGCCGCGGTTCTCCTCGTGACGCCACCGCACGTAGCCCGACCCGCGCCAACCGTTCGCCCGGAGGCGGTCGAGGCCGCGGTGATAGCCGACGCGGAAGGCCGCGTACCGCTCGACCGGGTCGCGCCCGAGTTCACCGAGGGCGGCCCAGCCGGCCAGCATGCGGGGCCAGGGTGCCACCACCGTGGCAACTGCGGCGCGGCGTTCGTCGAGGGGCTTGGCGAGTGCCGCGGCCAGCGCGGTCAACGCGGCCGCGGGTTCGGGATCGAGGACGGTCTCGGGTGGACCGGAGGTCGTGAGGCTCACGGGGCGTTGATCGGACATGCCACAGATCCTACTTGGGTGCGGTCTACGCTCCCGGCGTGCTCGCCATCACGCTTCCCGAATGGTTCAACCCCGACAACCTGCGCACGATCGCCATCGTCGTGCTCGTCGCGATGGTCGTCGTGTGGTTCCTCGTCATGCGCTTCGTGCAGAAGCTCGTGATGAAGGCGGTGTTCACGGTGCTGCTCGCGGTGGTCGCGTTCGGCGCATGGCACGAGCGCGCCGATCTCGGCGACTGCGCAAAGACGTGCGAGTGCAACGTGCTCGGCTTCGACGTGCACATCCCCCAGGACCAGCTGCCGGTGAACCGCTGCCCCGCCGGGACCGCCTGACGCTCGGCACTGTGCGCGTCTTTCTGGCCGGCGCCTCGGGAGTGGGCGGGTGTGCATCACCTGACGGACCTGGCGGTCATCGCATCGAGCAATAGCGCCAATCGTCGACGATGAGAGCGCAACCGTTACCGGACCGCGGTGTTCTTCGAAGCGTGAAGTACCGCCCAGGTACGCCATCCTTCGACGAACACCCCGGCCCCGACCCCAAAGAGCCCGGCACTCGCCCGAAAGCTCACTGAAGCCTTTTCAGCACCTGGTTACGGCACGTATTCGAGGCGCAGGACGTTGGTCGATCGCGCCGACACGCTGATGCCCGCGAGCACGGCGACCAGCTCGCCGCTGCGGACGTGGCCACCCTGGCGGGCCAGCTCGAGGGCGCGGCGTACCATCTCTTCGTTGGTGCCTTCCTTGTCGAGCTGGATGGGCGTTGTGCCCCACGACAAGGTGAGCTGCTCGACGGTGCGCGGGTTGTGGCTGAAGCCCAGGATGCGCGCCGCGGGGCGGAAGCGGGCCATCGAGCGGACGGTGAACCCCGAGCCGGAGATGCACACGATGGTGTTGAGTCCGAGCTCGGAAGCGGCGCGCCACGCGGCCATGGTCATGGCGTCGGTGACGCTGTGGGCAGACACGTCCTTGTGCGTCATGCGCAGCTTGGCGAGGCTCGCCGCCCAGCCGGCGTAGTCGAACTCCTCGTCGGCGCGGCGCGCGATGCGCGTCATGGTGCGGATGACGTTGACCGGGTCGATGCCGACCGCGGTCTCGGCGGACAGCATCAGCGCGGACGAACCGTCCCACACGGCATTGGCGACGTCGGACGCTTCGGCCCGGGTGGGTTGCGGCGACTCGATCATGGACTCGAGCATCTGGGTCGCGGTGATGACCGGGCGACCGACCGCGATGCACTCGCGGATGATCATCTTCTGCAGGTGCGGGAGGTCTTCGATGCTGCACTCGTTGCCGAGGTCACCACGGGCCACCATGATCGCACCCGACGCTTCGATGATGCCGGTGAGGTTCTCGACGGCGGCCCTCGTCTCGATCTTGGAGATGAGCAGCGGCCCGCGCGGGAACGGCTCGGTGCCGACGCGCCGCACGTCGTGTGCCGAGCGCACGAACGACAGCGCCACCATGTCGACACCGACATCGACGAACGCATCGAGCGCCCGGAAGTCGGCCGGGGTGGGGGTGGCCATGCTGAGGCGATCGGACGGGATGTGCACGCCCGGCCGGCCGCGGGCCACGCCACCGGCGGTGATGGAGGCGAGCATCTTGTCTGGGCTCTTCTCGGTGACCGTGAGCACGATCTTGCCGTCGCCGAGCACGAGCCGGTCGCTCACCTGGATGTCGGTGAGCAGCGACGCGTAGTCGACCTCGATCACCTCGGAGGTGCTGCGGTCGTTGCCGCTGGTGAGCTGCACGACGCCACCGGTGGGCAGGAGCACGCCGTCGTCGCCGAAGTTCGCGGCGCGCACCTTGGGCCCGGGAAGGTCGGCGATGATACCGATGTGACGGCCCTCTTCGCGGGCTGCGGCGCGCACCCGGTGGTAGCGCTCGAGACCGTGCTCGATGGTGCCGTGGCTGAGATTGATGCGCACGACGTCCATGCCGGCACGGATCATGGCGCGAAGGGTGGCCTCGTCATCCGATGCCGGGCCGATCGACGCCACGATCTTTGTTCGACGGTGCATGGCGGCCACGTTAGTGGCCACGGCCGGCGCATCCGCGGAGGTCACTCCTCGTTGTCGCCCTCGTCACCCGGCGGCAACCCCAGTGCCTCGAGCCGCTCGAGCAGCCGGTCGCGCACCGACTGGCCCGGCTCGCGCGCCGACTCGCCGGCGGCGCGCCAGCCGAGTCGCGACGAGTAGAGCAACGGTGCCTCGCGCAGTCGACCCTCGCCGGTGACCACCACGCGTGCGAAGAACAGGTCGTGATCGAAGCGGCCCGTGACGTGATCGATGACCTCGCAACCGAGCCAGGCGATGGCGTTCGGCACCACTGCCCAGCCGTCGACCTCGGTGAGGTACTCGGGCGCGAGCTGACGGAACTTGCGGCCCGGGTAGGAGAAGTACTGACCGATGTCGACCTGGTCGGCAGCGAGGATCGACACGGCGAACCGACCCGACGCCAGCATCAGCGGGTGGGTGTCGTGCTTCGGCGAGACCGACGCCATCACGATCGGTTCCTCGAATGACACCTGCGTGACCCAGTGCGAGCAGTAGGCGCGGGTCACGCCCTCGTGGCTCGCACTCACGATCTCGACGCCCTTCATCATCTGGCCGAGGCTGCGTTTGATGATGCGATCGATCATGGTCAGTTGAGCCGAGCACGCAAGATGGCGGCGTTGGCCTCGTCGTTCGCGGTGTCGTGGCCGGCCGCCTCGGCCAGAGCCGCGGCGCGCTCGAACATGTCGGCGGCACGATCGAACGCACCCTGCGCGCTGAGCACCGTG
>JBKJKR010000281.1:0-5689 GCA_046597135.1 Acidimicrobiales bacterium
CGGCTCGCGTCTTCGCCCGCACGGGCGATCCGCTGTCATGAACGACGACTTTCGCGGAAGCCTGCCATGACCACGCAACCCGTTCGCCTCTTCGATCTGCGCGGCAAGGTCGCCATCGTCACCGGTTCCACCAAGGGCATCGGTCGGGCGATGGTCTCAGGTCTGGCCGCGGCCGGTGCTTCGGTGGTGGTGTCGAGCCGCAAGCAGGCGTTGTGCGACTCGGTGGCGGACGAGGTGCGGGCCGAGTCGGGTGGTGACGTTCTGGGGCTCGCGTGTCATGTCGGCGACTGGGACGCGATCCCGGCCTTCGTCGAGGCGGTTCAGGCCCGCTTCGGGCGCATCGACGTGTTGGTCAACAACGCAGGCATCAACCCGGCGCCGGTGACCACGTCCGAGATGACGCTCGACTACTGGCGAAAGGTGTTCGCCGTGAACCTCGAGGGTCCGTTGCGCATGAGCCAGTGCGTGGCGCCGATCATGCGTGACGGGGGAGGCGGCAGCATCGTGAACATCGCGACCATGGCTGCGTACTCGGGCGGGCCGAACGTGTGCGCGTACGGCGCGTCGAAGGCCGCGCTGGTGAACCTCACCAAGAGCAATGCGCGCGAGTGGGCCGAATGGCGCGTGCGAGTCAACGCGCTGAGCCCCGGGCCGTTCACGACCGAGATGGTGAAAGGAGCGGACCGTGTCCGGCCCGGTTTCAAGGACATGATCGCCGAGGGGACGATGATGCGACGCGTCGCGGACCCGACCGAGATCGTGGGGCCGGTGCTCTACCTCGCCAGCGATGCATCGTCCTACGTCACGGGCGATGACATCTCCGTCTCCGGCGGGATGATGAAGTGAGCCTCAGTGCGGGGTGAGGCCGCCGTCGGCGATGATCACCTGGCCGGTGATGAAGCTGCCGGCGTCGGAGCACAGCAAGAGCGCGGGGCCGACCATCTCGTCGGGGTGAGCGGCGCGACGCATGAACGAGGCCTTCGTCATGGACTCGACGGCTTCGGGGGTGTTGTTGCGCACCATGTCCGTGTCGACCGTGCCGGGTGCGAGGGCGTTGACGCGGATCCCTTTCGACGCGAACGACGCAGCCATCGAGCGGGTCATGGCCATGAGGCCCGCCTTGGCCGCGGCGTACATAGCCGTGTTCGCGGAGAACAAGAAGGCACCCGCGGAGATCACGTTCAGGATCGCGGCGTTCCCCGATGCTTCGAGATGGGGGAGTGCTCGTTCGACGAGGAACACCGGACCGCGCAAGTTGGTGCCGAGCGCCTTGTCCCACGCGTCCGCGGTGAGCTGACCGAACGGCAACGTCAGCGCGTTCGCGGCGTTGTTGACCACGATGTCGATGCGGCCCAACTCGGCGGCGGTGCGATCGACGAGTGCGTTGATCGAGTCGATGTCGCCCATGTGCGTGGCGATGCCGAGAGCCGCGCCACCCATGGCCCGCAGGTGCGCCTCCGTCTCGGCGCAGGCATCTGCCTTGCGGCTCGCCACGACCACCGATGCCCCGGCCGCCGCCAAGCCCTCGGCGATGGCGCGGCCGATCCCGCGCGTGCCGCCGGTGACTATCGCGACCCGACCAGTGAGGTCGTGCAGCGCACTGAGCTTCTCGCCATCCATCGTGTCCACCTTGTCGTTGTCATGCGGGCGACCGCGTCGGTGAAACGTACAGCGCCGCCGTCATGGCCGCCGTCACTACAGTCGAGCCGTTCGTCGACAGTCGGGGGAGTCGTCCGATGACGCAGGGGAGTTGTGCAGGCCGGGTTGCGCTGGTGACCGGCGCCAGCCAGGGTGGCACCGGGACAGCCATCGCGCTGCGTCTCGCAGCCGAGGGGGCCAAGGTGGCGATCGTCGCGCGAACGGTCGCGGGGCTCGAGACCACGAGACATCGCATCGAGGCACTCGGCGGCGAGTGCCTGGTGCTCCCGTGCGACCTCGGTGATCCCGCAGGCGGTCGGTCGACGCTCGTGGAGCGCACGATCGACGCGCTCGGCCCCGTCGACATCCTGGTCAACAACGCGGCGGTCAACGGCTACAAGCCGTTCGAGACGGTCACCCCAGCGCATCTCGAGAACAGCCTGCAGGTGAACCTCTGGGCACCGTGGGAGCTGATGTCGGCGGTGATCGGACCGATGCGTGAACACGGCCGAGGCGCGATCCTCAACCTCACGTCCTTCGCCGCCGAACTGCCACCCGGACCACCGTTCCCGACGAACAAGCCGGCCACTGGAGGGTTCGTGTACGGCGCCGCGAAGGCCGCGCTCAACCGGCTCACGGTCGCGGCGGCGAGCGAGACGCACGGGCAGGGGATCTCGGTCAACGGCCTCACCCCTCAGGCCGCCATCGCCACACCGGCGTTGATCGACGGCGGGTGGATCGACGACACGATGTACGAGCCGATGGACACCATGGCCGAAGCCGCGCTCGCACTCGTCACCGGCGACCCTGCGGTGCTGACGGGCCGCATCGCCTACAGCCTGCAGTTGCTCATCGAGCTTCGTCGTCCGGTCCGTGACCTCGACGGAGCGACGCTCGTCGAGGGGTGGCAACCGGAGGACCTGCCGGCCGTGATCGCACGTCAAGAGGCGAACCTGCTCGGTCGCGGCTGGCCCGATGCGTACACGTTCGGCCGAGTGCACAGCCCCCGGCCATGACCGCGCACGACCGATTCGCCGCCCACGAGTTCATCCACCGCTGGTGGTTCAACTACGACGAGGGCAACTTCGACATCCTGTTCCCGTTGCTGACCGACGATTGTCGGGTGCGCTCGCGCACCGAGCGGGGCGACCATCCGCACGAGCAGTTCATCGCGTCCGACAACGAGGGCCTCGAGGCGGTGATGGCCTGGACCAAGGACCACCGCCGGCATAGCACGTACCCGCTGCGCCACAACGCCACGAGCGTCTTCGTCACGGCGATTCGCGGCGATGAGATCGACCTCGACTCCTACCTGTTCGTGACGCAGATCCGTGACAACAAGCCGAGCGCGCTCTCGAGCGGCGTGGTCCACTTCACGCTTCGTCTCACCGTCGACGGTTACCGCCTGAAGGCGAAGGAGACCGTGCTCGACTCCATCGAATCCGTCGCGTTCGAGGCTGTGCCTCAGGTATCGGGTCGCATCGCTCGCTGGTAGCGACCGGTTTGCGGCGGAGTCCCACGAGCAGCAATTCGTCGCCGGGCGGATTCGTCGCCTGCGCTGTCGTACGGTGTCGTCATGCCCCTGGTCGGAGTCGCTGCGTGGCGCTCCGCCTTGCTCATGGCGGTTCTCGGCGCAGTCGTCGCGGCGGGCTGCACCTCGGACCCTGCCGCGACACCGGTCACGACCACGGCGCCACCAGCGCCCGCATCGTCCAGCACCACCACCACTGCGACGACGTCGACCAGCTCGACGACGACCACGTCTACCACCGCCCCCCGACCACGACCGCCGCGCCGCCACCTCCGACCACCTCCGTTGCACCTGGGCCACCGACGTCACCGAGGAACTGGCCGCCGTTCGAGCCGTTGCCGGGAGTGAACGGGCTTGCCGCGCTCACCGGGATGCCGGCTGACGAAGCCACCATGGGGCGGCCGGTCGTGGCGGTGAAGATCGACAACCATCCCACCGCACGGCCGCAGTGGGGGCTCGACGAGGCCGATGTGATCGTCGAAGAGAACGTGGAGTTCCTCACTCGGTTCATCGCGCTGTTCCACTCGCGCCAACCAGCGATGGTCGGACCCGTGAGGTCGGTGCGAACGAGCGACACGCCGGTTCTGGCCGCGCTGAACCGGCCGGTGCTCGGTTGGTCCGGCGGCAACGCCGGTGTGATCGCCGAGGTGAACGCCGCCGCGGGAGCGGGCGTCATCGTCGACGCTGGCGTGTACACCGCGGGACGGTGCTATCGCCGCCAGAGCTCACGGTTCGCGCCACACAACTTGGTCTTCGATCCGGACTGTGGCCGCGAGGCTTCACCGTCGGCCGGTGCGGCGCGACCGATCTTCTCGTTCGGGGATCCGATGACGCCACGCGCCGACGGATGCGTGATCGAGGTGGCGATGGACAGCGTGAACGTGCGGTGGGAGTTCGACCAGGCGTGCATGTGCTACTTCCGCGTGCAGAACGGTCGGCCGCACCTCGCGGCATCGGGCGTCCAGATCTCGGCGACGAACGTGATCGTGATGCGCGTCGAGTACGTGCCGAGCCCGGTCGATGCGCGCAGCCCCGAAGCCCGCACCGAGGGCTCTGGACCGGCGTCCGTGTTCCGCGGTGGGGTGCAGTTTGACGGCGAGTGGGTCCGCGCCGACGCGTTCAGCCCGTTCGGTTTCCGGGCCGGCGGGGTGACGATGACCCTCGCGCACGGCACGACGTTCATCGAGCTGGCCCGAGCCGACGCCTAGCACTTCCTAGCCGGCGTCCTCTTCGGCTTGGACGAACTCGTCGCCCATGTCGACGAGCCGCTCTGGGTCGAGGTTGGCTTCGAGCTTCGGGTGCTCCTCGGCCTCCTCGTGCTCGGCGTGGCGGAGCACGGCGCTTCGGAACTTGTCGAACAACGCGTTGAACTCGGAACTGCCGACGTCGATCGACCGGAGCTGTTCGAGCATGGCGTCGGCCTTGGTCTCCTCGGCATCCCGCGCCTCGGCCTCGGTGCCGTCGATCTTTCCGATCTCGGGCCGCACCACCGCTTGCTCCGCGGCCTCGTGCCGGGCGAGGTTTGCCGCGAGCTCGTCGAACGCGTCGCTCCGGTCGGTGTTGCTGTTGCCTCGGTCGGCGACTCGTGCGAGCAGGGCTTCGATCTCTTGGTGCTCGCTCTGGATCAAGTCGATCACGGTCGTGGTGTCGCTGATGGCGTTGTCGCTCATGGGGCACTCCTCGAACTCGGTGGGAAGGTGCTCCTCGGCATGAGGCTGAGCGCCGCCGCGGAGCAGTGCTGGAGTCGTGCCCGGGCAAGCGTCGTCGTAAACACGTGAAGCATCGCGCCCGTCGAACGGTTCACCCCACGAGGGTCGGCAGGAGCGCCTCCGCGGTCTCGTGTGCGAACTCCTCGTGCACGAAGAGCTTGCCGTGGTCGACGACGTGGAGCTTCGCGTCGGCGCCGAAACCGGTCATCCTCTCGCGGGTCCACTCGAGCGGGAAGAACGGGTCGTCACGGCCCCACACGAGTTGTACCGGCACGCATATGTGAGGAAGGTCGCCAGGATGTCCTCGAAGCGCGGGACGACGCGGATGCGCACGAACGAAGAGAAGCGCCAATGTGGTCCGTGCGGTTGTTCGGTGTCGATGAGCCCCCAGGCGCGCACACGGGGGTCTCCGGCGAGCGCGGGCCTGGCGATCAGCCCGCCGCTGTCGTGGCCGACCACGGCGACGTCGTCGAGCGCGAGTTGATCCACCACGCGCCGGACTGCGGTCGCGTGATCGGCGATGCTGATCCGTACGGAGCGGTCGAACCGACTGTGGCCCGCGCCGACGAGGTCGACAACGTGGCAACGGACACGCGGCGCGAGGTGCGGCAGCAGGCATCGGAACGTCGCACCGGAGGCCGGCCAGCCGTGGATGAACAACACATCCGGACCGGTTCCGATGCTGCGCACGGCGACCTCCCCGTTCCCGACATCGAGGAGTCGATGAGGCGGCGCGCGGAACAGTTCGGCGGCACCTGCGCGAGGTGCTCGACGAGATCCTTGCGATGGACTCGATCGAGCCGGACTGGCG
>JBKJKR010000359.1:0-3636 GCA_046597135.1 Acidimicrobiales bacterium
ACGAGCACTTCACCGACGCGGAGATCGTCGACCTGACACTGTGCGTGGGCTCGTGCCTCATCTTCGGTCGGATCAACCGTGTGCTCGACATCGACGGTGGATGCCGCACCGGCGCGAGCCTGCCCGGTTGACCGCTGCGGCGCCGGGGCCGCAGCGACGTCAGCCCCGAGACGTTGCGCGCGTCGGCGGTACGGCTTCGTGGCCGGCCAGGCCGACCGTTCTGCGCTGCGCCTTCAGTTCGGCTTCTGCGACGTGGCGGCGACCCTGCACCAGCTCACCGCGGACGCGACGCTCGACCTGGCGCACGATGTCGTAGTACAGGTCGTCGAACTCCTCGACGACCTGAAAGGTCCAACGGCCGTCGACGACATTGCGACCGACCACCTCGTGCTCGACGAGGTCCGCCAGCTCATGGTGGCCGGCGTTGCGCAACATCGTCGCCGCGTCGCCCATCTGGAAGTCGACGTGGCCCATCATCTGATGGAAGTCGTAGAGCCGCCCACGGGCCCGCTCGAGCCACTCGATGGCCTCCGAGAGCTTCCCGACCGCGTGGACGGTGGCATCGTCCACGCCGACGGGACGGCGGTCGAGCGTGTCGGGCTCGTCGGGACTCATGGTCATGGTGCATGGCTCCTGGGGCGTTGCGGCTGACTCCGGCCGATTCCCCGAGGCGAGAAATCGAAACCCGCCCTGGTCGAGAATTTCGGTCGGCTCGCCATCACCCGATTCGTGGCGACGTCGCCGCCTCGATGGCGCGTTGGCACCGCTCGATGAGGGCGACCGCCTCGAACTTCGAGATGGTCGCCGTCTGGTCGAGCATGGCCAGGCTGCGGCGCTCGCGTTCGAGCTCGGACTTGAGTTGCTGAAGGTCGGTCATGGCTCCAGCATTGCGAACATGTGTTCGTTCGTCAAGGGGGCGATGTGCTGGAGGCACCGTGCCGCGAGCCTTCCTGGTGAGCGACTGTAAGCCCGTCCTTACGCGGGCGAGTTGTCACGCATCTTGCTGTCGTGCACACCGTCGGCCGCGCGGTGGCGTCGGCGGCGGCAATACGCTGCCCGCATGCCCTGGCTGGTCGTCGAGGATCACGTGCTGGCGAGCATCGAGATCGCCGCCACTCGCGCCGAGCGCCGTCGAGGGCTCATCGGCCGCGACGGCATCGACGGTGCCTTGGTGCTCCGCCGCACCCGGGCCATCCACACGTTCGGTGTCCGCTTCCCGATCGATGTGGCCTACTGCGACTCGTCCATGCGCGTGCTGCGAACTGCGTCGGTGAACCCGAACCGCATGTGCCTCCCCGTGATCCGCGCGACATCGGTCATCGAGGCCGAAGCGGGTTCGTTCGCACGGTGGGGTCTGCGCCCGGGCGACATCGTCGAGGTCCGCACGTGACGGGTCGCGGCACCCTCGTTCTGGTGGCCACGCCCATCGGCAACCTGGGCGACCTCGCGCCCCGCGCCATCGACGAGCTCGCCCAGGCCGACGTGGTGTGCTGCGAGGACACGCGGCGCACCGGTCGCCTGTTGCAGCACGCCGGCGTTCGTGCTCGCGAGCTCTGCCTCGTGAACGATCACACGGAGTACGGCGTCATACCGAAGCTGCTCGACCGTCTCGACGCCGGGCAGCGCATCGCGATCGTCACTGACGCGGGAACGCCGGGCATCAGCGACCCCGGTGAGCGTCTCGTCGCTGCGGCTGCCGCGGCGGGCCACGCGGTGCTCGTGGTGCCGGGTCCTTCGGCGGTGATCGCTGCGCTTGTCTCGTCAGGTCTGCCGACCGCACGGTTCGTGTTCGAGGGCTTCCTGCCCCGCAAGGGCGTGGCGCGCGATCAGCGTCTGCTCGAGCTGGCCGGAGAGCTGCGAACGGTCGTGTGCTACGAGGCACCGCATCGAGTCGCGCGCACGCTGGCCGACCTTGCGAAAGCGTTCGGGTCCACGCGTCGCGTCGCCGTGGCGCGCGAGCTCACGAAGCTTCACGAAGAGGTGTGGCGCGGCACGTTGGCCGAAGCGGTCGAGTGGGCGAGCAACGAACCGCGCGGCGAGATCGTGCTCGTGGTCGACGGCGCGCCGCCGGCCGAACCACCCGACGACGATGCGCTTCTCGAGGCACTGCGGGCGCGGCTCGCGCTCGGCGCGACGGTGAAGGACGCGTCGACCGAAGTGGCCGCGCGTTTCGGTGTGAGCAGGCGCGCGGTCTACGAACTGGCGCACACCTTGCCGCGCGCGCCACGCTGAAGGGGTCGGCACTCAACTTCCCCGTCCGAGTGCCGATCTAGAGGGACATGACACGCAAGGTGTGGCATCCGATCGTCGCGTGTGCAGTCGCATCGCTCCTCACCGCGTGCAGCGGTTCGGGCAGCGATGTCCAGCAGACCGCGTTCCCCGCTGACGCCGACTCCGGAACCAGCGCAATTGCGGTGAGCCTCGATCAACGGACCACGTGGTCGTGCGGTGACGCCGATCTGCAAGCGGTGTTCGCGCCGGCGTTCACGGGTGACGCGTTGGTGGCCGCGATCAAGTCGGCCATCGCCGACCCGGCGAAGGCCGACGCCGAGTTCAGCTTCCTCGCACCGATCAACTCGTTCTTCACCGCGTTCGAGGCCAACGCGTTGTGCATGACCATCGCCGGCGAGTCGATCTCGGCCGAGGCGAGAGCGCTGGTGGCGCAACTGCGGTCGAGCGGCAACGTGATCTCTGTTCGCCGCCGCTGACCCGAACCGGCTCAGCCTTTGCCGACGACGTTTCGTTGCGACGGTGCGTCACGGACCAGTGAGCGTTCGCCGCGGAGTCGTGCGGCGAACGGCGAGTGTCGAAGCATGGCGTTGCGCGCGGGCACTTCGATCAAGCGCTCGCAGACCAATGACGCGGCGACGATGGCGGCGAGGAAGAACGCGAGCCACAGCGGCTGGCCGAGGTCGAGGCGCACGATCTTCTCCCACCACCACGCGAACGGGTCTTGGATGATGTACAGCGCGTAGCTCGCGGTGCCCAAACGGATGAACGCGCTCGATGAGAGCAGTCGCACGTGTGGCCCGACCCCGAGTGTGAGGCTCACCAGCAGCACGGCGAACAACGGCGCCGCGAAGCCGCTGTTGACGATGATCTCGCTGGTCTGATGGAGGCTGCCTGCCGCGCCGAGCGCAAGTCCGAGCGCGAGGATCGAGGCGATGCCCATCGCGCCGAGGCGGCGACGCGTGGTGACCGAGATCGTGAGGCGCTCCGATGCGTTGCCCGCGCGCTGCTCGACCCGAGCGATGACGTAGTGACCGATGCAGATGCCGATGCAGAACTCGGCCAGCCTCGCCAGGGGGAACTGCGCGGCCAGTCGTTCTGCGAACAGTGCAGGCGTGATCGCCGTGCCGAGCACCGAGGTGGTGCTCGTGCCCTGCAACGCACCATGGCGTTCGGCGACCTCGACGACGAGCGCCGGGACCATCGACAGCACCCACAACGGGATGGTCAACGACAGCAGCTGACGGAGGTTGCGGCACCGGAACCGGTGCACCAGGAAGGGGAAGGTCAGGTAGAAGAGCGCCTCGACCGACAGCGACCAACCGGGAGCGTTCGCGCTGAACGCGAGGTGGGGGATCCACGCCTGCAGCAACAGCATCGCGACGCCGGCCTGCGCGGCGGCGAGGA
>JBKJKR010000435.1:0-4452 GCA_046597135.1 Acidimicrobiales bacterium
ATGGCGTCGCTGCGCGAGCGGTTCCCCGATGTGGCGTTCGTGCCCATTCCGACCACCGGGGATCTACCGGCCTACGTGACCGGTGACGTGCTGCTCAGCACGGCCATCGGCGCCGACACCCTTGTCTCGGCGCTCGATCGTGGGGTGCGTTGGGTGCACACCATCGGCACCGGCGTCGACCGGTTCCCCGTCGAGGACGTCCACGACGACCAGGTGCTGACGTGCTCGCGGGGCGCCAGTGCGATTCCCATCGCCGAGTGGACGCTCGCGATGATGCTGGCGTTCGAGAAGCGACTCCCCCAGACGTGGATCACCGCGCCGCCCACGGCGCCGAAGCGCTGGAACCAGGCCGACCTCGGCGGGCTCCACGGCACGACCGTCGCGATCCTCGGGCTGGGCTCGATCGGCGTCGAGGTCGCGAAGCGCGCACTCGCCTTCGGGATGCACGTGCGGGGGGTGCGCCGCCACGCCGATGCACCGTCTCCGTTGCCCGGGGTCGAGTTGGTCGGCTCGGCGGCCGCGGCCGTCGCAGGGGCCCGCCATGTCGTGGTGGCCACGCCCCTCACGCCGGCCACCCACCATCTCGTCGACCGCGAACTGTTCGGGCGGTTCATGCCCGGCGCACACCTCGTCAACGTCGCCCGCGGCGGCATCATCGACCAGGACGCGCTGCGCGTGGCGCTCGACGACGGCACGGTGGGCCTCGCGTCGCTCGACACGGTCGACCCCGAGCCCCTGCCCGAGGGGCATTGGCTCTACTCGCATCCACAGGTGCGCCTCAGCCCGCACGTCTCGTGGAGCGTTCCCTCCGCCATGCCCTTGCTCTACGAGACGTTCGCCGCGAACCTCGAGCGATACGTGGCCGGAGAGCCGCTCGAGGGCATCGTCGATCGCGCCCAGCGCTACTGACGGCGTGCGGCGCGACGCGTGGCGCGCGCCGAGGTTCGCCGCATTCGAGCGGCCACGGGGCACACTTGGCACCGTGAAGTTGCCCGACAGTCCGCACGACCGGCGTGCGCGCGACGAGGCGCTGGCCCGCTTGGGCAAGCGTGCGGCCATCGTGGGAGTACCCACGCTGCTCGTGGGCGCGCTCGCCCATGCGCTCGGGGTGCCATGGTGGATCGTGCTCATCGCGGCGCTGGTCATCGTCTACTTCGGCGTGTTCGAGGCCTGACCGTGGTACGTCCCGGACCGCCGGCCGCGCCGTGGGACGTGGTGCTCTTCGACCTCGACGGCACCCTCACCGATCCGCACGTGGGCATCACCCGCTGCCTGGCGCATGCGCTCGACTCGGTCGGGCAACCGGTTGACGACCCCGATTCCCTGCGCGTCTTCATCGGCCCTCCGCTCATGGAGGGCTTCGCCGAGATGGGCGTTCCGCACGACCGCATCGACGACGCCATCGGCGCGTATCGCGACCGGTTCACGCGGGTCGGGATGTTCGAGAACGCGCTGATCGACGGCATCTTCCCGCTGCTGCTCGGCCTGCTGGCGCAAGGGACTCGCCTGGCCGTTGCCACCTCGAAGCCCGAGCCGTTCGCCGAGAAGATCCTCGAGCACTTCGACATCAACGAGATGTTCGAGGTCATCGCCGGCGCCACGCTCGACAACCGGCGCCGGCACAAGGAGGACGTCATCGCGCATGCGCTCGATTCGCTCGGCCACCCCGCGACGCACGGCGTCATCATGGTGGGCGACCGCGAGCACGACGTCTACGGCGCGCGTGCCCACGGCATCGCGTCGATCGGTGTGCTGTGGGGTTTCGGATCCCACGGCGAGCTCGCCGATGCCAACGCCGAGCACATCGTCGCGAGCGTCGCCGAGCTCGCGGTGCTGCTGGCCCCCGTGCGCGACCCTCAGGCCCGTCGCCGCGACCACATCCGGCTCGTGCCCCCGACCTGACCCGACCGGTCACCGCCGAAGTCGCGCCTCGAGGTTCGACCGCGCGGCGGCCCACTCCGCGGCCACCAACGAGTACATGGCCGTGTCGCGCAAGCGGGACTCCTCGCCGCTTACCTGCGACGGTTGCCATTGGCGCAGCACACCTTCGAACGTCGTACCCAGCCCGGCGATCGCGGCGCGTGCGCGCTCGTTGCGCGCGTCGGTCTTGAGGTCGACGCGCGCCACGCCCCACACCTCGAACGCGTGCCCGAGCAGCAGGAGCTTGGCTTCGAGGTTCGTCCCGTTGCGCTGCCCCGAGCGGGCCAGCCACGTGCCACCGATCTCGACCGCGAACGGACCGGCGGGCGATTCACGGAACCGCAGGTTCAAGAAGGTGGTCATGCCGACGGCGCGACCATCGCCGACGCGCACCTGGGCGAAGGCGACCCGCGTACCGGCGGCGACCTCGTGACGCAGTTGTTCGACCGCCGCCGCGACCGCTTCGGGCGCCGGCACCGCGGCGAACCGATAGGTCGAGCGATCTTCGGCCGCGGCCTCGACGAGGTCGTGCACGTGTGACCGGTCGAGCGGTTCCAGTCGCACCAGCGCGCCGATGAGCAAAGGAGCATCGAGCCGGGGGGTGTTCACCGCGCGAGCATGCCATCGCTCTGCGCGTCAGCGACGCGAGTAACAGCGCGGCGCGTCAGCGAAGGAACATCTGGTACACGGGGTTCGCGGTCTCGTCCTCGTACGGGTACGCAAGGGTGTCGAGGAACATGCCGAAGGCTTCGTCGTCCTGGCGCGGCACCTGCAACCCGACCAGCACGCGGCCGTAGTCGGCGCCTTGGTTGCGGTAGTGGAACAGGCTGATGTTCCAACCGGTGTGCATGTTCGACAAGAACCGCATGAGCGCGCCCGGTCGTTCGGGGAACAAGAAGCGGTAGAGGCGCTCGTCGTGTGCGAGGGCGCTGCGCCCGCCGACCATGTGGCGCACGTGCTCCTTCGCGAGCTCGTCGTGGGTGAGATCGATCGTGGCGAAGCCGGCGTCGACGAACTCGGCTGCGATGCCGGCCGACGTGCTCCGCTCAGTGGACAACCCGACGAAGACGTGCGCGTCGTCGGTGTCGGAGATGCGGTAGTTGAACTCCGTCACGGAGCGTTCGCCGATGAGCTCGGAGAACTCCCGGAAGCTCCCGCGGCGCTCGGGGATGGTCACGGCGAACAGCGCTTCGCGTTCTTCCGATCGCTCGGCGACGAATCGAAGGCGATCGAAGTTGAGGTTGGCGCCGCTCGCGACGGCTACGAGCGTGCGGTCGCGCCAGCCGTGCATCGCGGCGTAGCGCTTCAGCCCGGCGACGCTGAGCGCCCCGGCGGGCTCGAGCACCCGCCGCGTGTCCTCGAACACGTCCTTGATGGCCGCGCACACGTCATCGGTGTCGACGGTGACGAAGTCGTCGACGAGGTCGCGCGCCAGTCGGAACGTCTCGGCGCCGACCATGCGCACCGCCGTGCCGTCGGAGAACAGACCCACATCGCTCAACTCGACCCGCTCGCCGGCCGCCACCGACTGCGCCATGGCGTCGGAGTCGGCGGCCTGCACACCGATGACCGCCACGTCGGGCCGCACCGCCTTGATGTACGCGGCCATGCCCGCGATCAGCCCGCCGCCGCCGACCGGTACGAACACCGCGTCGAGCCGACCTTGGTGTTGACGCAGGATCTCCATGGCCACGGTGCCCTGGCCGGCGTTGACCGCCGGATCGTCGAAGGGGTGCACGAACGTGCAGCCGAGATCGCGTTCGAGCAGCGCAGCATGGCTCGCCGCGTCGGAGTAGCTGTCGCCGTGCAACACGATTCTCGCGCCCAACGCGGCCACTGCGTCGATCTTGACGCGCGGGGTCGTGCTGGGCATGACGATCGTGGCCGCGCAACCGAGCTTCTGCGCGCTCAGGGCCACGCCCTGCGCATGGTTGCCGGCCGACGCGCAAATGACACCGTGCGCCCGTTGCGCGGCGGTGAGCCCGGCCATCTTGTTGTACGCGCCCCGCAGCTTGAAGCTGTACACCGATTGCGTGTCCTCGCGCTTGAGCAGCACGGTGTTCGTGGAGCGCGCCGACAATCTGGCGGCCGGCTCGAGCGGCGACTCGACGGCGACGTCGTAGACCCGCGCGTTGAGGATCAGCTGCAGGTACGCGGCCAGGCTCAGCGGCTCGGGATGGGTTGCGTCCGGCGGCGATTGCACGCTTCAGCCTACGGACCGCGTTCTGTGGGTTGACGACTCACGAAGCCGGGTACGGGGCTCCCATGACCATCATTCGACATGAAGACGGCTCACTTACTGTCCCCCTTCCTGTGGATCGTCACGCGGGTGACGACGGGGCCGAAGTTGACATCGATCGCCCAACGTCGCACATCCTTCGCCCTGGTGAGGGTGGCTACACGGAGGCGCTCGCCGAATGGGACCGGGAGCAGAACCCCGATCGCGGCGAAGCGGTGTCGACGCCCTCAGGCCGCGAGCAGGCCATGCACGTCGTGCACGCGGTCGCGGAGGACCCGAAGCACGTCGGCGAC
>JBKJKR010000465.1:0-4211 GCA_046597135.1 Acidimicrobiales bacterium
GTTCGGCATCTGGACCAGCCGGCGCATGCTGCGCCCCTTGGCCGAGGCGTCCGCCGCGGCCGAGGCCATCGCCAGCGGCAACCTCGCGACCCGCATGGTGGCCCCGGCCGATCGCGACCTCGCGTCGCTGGCGGCGTCGTTCAACGAGATGGCCGGCGCCTTGCAGGAGCGCATCGAGCGCGACGCCCGTTTCGCGTCCGAGGTCAGCCACGAGCTGCGTTCGCCGCTCATGACCCTCACGGCATCGGTCGAGGTACTCGAGACCCGCCGAGACGAGCTTCCCGAACGCGCCCAGACCGCCGTCGACCTGTTGGCATCCGATCTCGAACGGTTCAAGCAGCTCGTCGAGGACCTCCTCGAGATCAGCCGGTTCGACGTCGGCACGGCTCGCCTCGATCTCGACGAGATCAACCTGGTCGAGTTCGTGCGCCAGGCCACGCTCCGAGCGAGCGACCGGGCCATACCCGTCACCTACGACCCGGCCATGGTGCACACCTACCTCAAGGTCGACAAACGCCGGCTGGCCCGGGTGGTGCAGAACCTCATCGACAACGCGGCCAAGTACGGCGACGGCGCCACCCGCATCGAGGTCTCCGATCTCGGTACCTCCATGCAGATCGCGGTCGAGGACAACGGCACGGGTGTGCCGCTCGACGAGCGCATCGTGATCTTCGATCGGTTCTCGCGTGGCGGGGCGGGTGGCCGGCGTGGATCCGACAGCGGCGTCGGCCTGGGCCTGGCGCTCGTGAGCGAGCACATCCACCTGCACGGCGGCCGGGTGTGGGTCGAGGATCGCCCCGACGGCCAGATGGGCGCGCGGTTCGTGGTCGAGCTGCCGATCCTGCCGTCCGACGACGAGGAACAATGATGGCCGTGATCTCCGGCCCCACCCTCCGACGACGATGCTCCGCCGGCGCGACCGCGGTGCTGCTCCCCTTGTTCGCTTCGGCGTGCACGGTGCCGAGCGACGACGAAGCTCGGGCGATCGACCCGACCCGGCTGGTGGCCGCATCCTCGAACAAGATCAACTGCACCTCGCCCGGCGTCGACGTCGCGTCCATCGAGCTGCTCGTGTACCTGGTCAACACGCAGGACGAACCACCTGCGGTCACGCCGGTCGACCGCGTGCTGCCCGAGAGCAAGCCCACCGCCGAGGCGGCCCTCGGCGCGCTGTTCCGGTGCCGGGTCACCACCGAGGAGACCCGCGACGGGTTGGCCACCGTGGTCCCAGAGGAGACCCAGCTCCTCGGCTTCGGCCAGATCCCCGGCGCGGCGCCCGGTTACTACGAGGCGCGCCTCGGTCCGTTGCAGAACCGCGGATCGAAGCAGGTCGACGATCTCGACAAGGTGGCCGTGGCCCAGATCTTCTTCACGGTGACCGCACCCGGGCTCACCGACGAGGTCAAAGGGCTCCGGTTCTCCATCGACGGCCGGGCCGTCGCGGTGAGCACCGACAAGCGCACCGTGAGCCGCACCGACTTCGTCACCCGCGAAGACTTCGTCAGCTCGAGCCCGCCGGGCACGTCGGGCACCCGCACCACCGTCACCAGCGCGACCGAGGTCGTGCCGGCCACCGAGACCACCACCACGACCCGCGGTTCGTAGACCCCGGGTCGGGTCAGCCGAAGAACGTCCGGGCCACGTCGAGCAGCTCGGCCGAGACCAGCTTGCGCTCGCGCACCGCGTCGGCGAGGGGAACCCGCACGACCGTGCCACCCTGCCACGCGACCATCTGGCCGAACGCGCCGTCGTGGGTCGCGTCGACCGCGGCCGAGCCGAGCCAGCTCGACAGCACACGATCGAACGCCGTGGGCGTACCGCCGCGCTGGACGTGTCCGAGGATGGTGAGCCGCGTCTCGATGCCGGTGCGCTGCTCGATCTCCTGGACGAGGATGTTGCCGATGCCCGCGAGGCGGGCGTGACCGAACTCGTCGACGGTGCGATCGGGGATGCCGATCGTGCCGGCCGCGGGCTCGGCGCCTTCGGCCACGACCACGATCGACGCGAAACGCCCCCCTCCGTGGCGGCGCAAGATGCGGGCGCACACCTCCTCGATGTCGAACGGCTCCTCCGGGACGATGGTGACGGTGGCCCCGCCGGCGATGCCCGCCCAGGCCGCGATGTGCCCGGCGTGGCGACCCATGACCTCGACCACCATGACGCGGTGATGCGACTCGGCGGTGGTGTGCAAGCGATCGATCGCATCGGTGGCGATCTGTATGGCCGTGTCGAACCCGAACGTGGTCTCGGTCTGGCCGATGTCGTTGTCGATGGTCTTCGGCACCCCGACCACCGGAAAACCGAGGTCGTACATGCGCCGGGTCACGCTGAGCGTGCCCTCGCCCCCGATGCTGATGAGTGCATCGAGCCCATGACGGTCGAAGGTGGCGCGCACGCGGTCGACACCGTCGTCGGTGGCGAACGGTTGCACACGGGAGGTGCCGATGATGGTGCCGCCGCGCGGCAGGATGCCCCGGCAACGTTCGACGTCGAGCACCATCGATCGGTCCTCCATCAGCCCGTGCCAGCCGTCGAGGAAGCCGATGATCTGGTCGCCGTAGCGGCGCTCGCCCCGACGGGCGATGGCCCGCAACACGGCGTTGAGCCCCGGACAATCGCCTCCGCCGGTGAGGACTCCAATGCGCACCAGAACCTCCGCAGTGATGTGGTGTGCACCCAACCTAACGGCCCGGGCCCGTGCGCCGGTTCACCGCACGTGCGGCCCCCTCCCGAGGAGACCGCTAGGTTTCGCGCGTGGCCGTCGTGATCTCGATCGATGCAGGTACGACCGGCATCCGGGCGTTTGCGGTTGACGAACACGGGCGACCGTGCGGCCATCGGTCGCGCGCGATCAGTCAGCACTTCCCCCGACCCGGTTGGGTCGAGCACGATGCGAACGAGATCTGGTCGACCACCCAGGCCGTGCTGCACGAACTGCTCGTCGACCTCGACGGCGCGACGATTGCGGCGATCGGCGTGGCGAACCAGCGCGAGACGGTCGTGGCGTGGAATCGGGTGACCGGGCGACCCCTCGCGCCGGCCATCGTGTGGCAGGACCGCCGCACCGCGGCACGCGTCGACGAGCTCGCCGCCGAGGGCCTGCAGCCGATCGTCCGGGCCCGAACCGGCCTCGTGCTCGACCCGTACTTCTCCGCGACCAAGATCGAATGGCTGCTGCGCAACACCGCGGTCGGCGACGATGACGACGCCGTGTTCGGCACCGTCGACTCGTGGTTGTTGTGGAACCTCACGGGCGGCACGTCGGCGCACGGTGCGGTGCACGCGACCGATGCGTCCAACGCGAGCCGCACGATGCTGTTCGACATCCGCACTGGCGAGTGGGACGTCGACCTGTGTGCGCGCTTCGGGGTCGGCCCCGAACGTCTGCCCAGGGTCACCGCCAGCATCGGCACGATCGCCCGGACCTCGTCGGGGCTCGCGGTGGGTCCGGGCATCCCGCTGAGCGGTGTGCTCGGCGACCAGCAGGCCGCGCTGCTCGGACAAGCGTGTCTCGAGCCGGGCATGGCGAAGAACACCTACGGCACAGGCTCGTTCGTCTTGTGCAACGTGGGTGACTGCTGCCCGGCGCCGGTCGGCGGGTTGCTCACGACCGTGGCCTGGCAGATCGGCAGCACGCGCACGTACGCGTACGAAGGCGCGATCTTCGTGACCGGTGCGGCGGTCCAGTGGCTGCGTGACGGGCTCGGCATCATCACCACCGCCGACCAGCTCGGCCCGCTCGCCGGCAGTTGCGCGAGTGCCGACGGTGTGTACTTCGTGCCCGCGCTCACGGGCCTCGGCAGCCCGTGGTGGGACAGCCACGCGCGTGGCCTCATCATCGGCATCACGCGCGGCACGACACGCGCGCACCTGGCGCGCGCCGCGCTCGAGGCAATTGCCTTTCAGACCCGCGATGTCATCGACACGATCGCTCGGGCATCAGGAACACCGCTGCGCGAACTGCGCGTCGACGGCGGTGCGGCCGTGGTCGACCTGCTCCTCGAGATGCAGGCCGACCTGATCGGTGTGCCGGTGGTACGCGCGACCACCAACGAGAGCACTGCGCTCGGAGCCGCGTTCGCGGCCGGCATCGGGGCGGGCATCTGGACCACGGCCGACATCGCCGCCAACTGGCCGGCCGACCGACAGTTCGACCCTCGCCCCGACCGCCGCGACGATGCTGATCGGACGCACGCCACGTGGCTTCGCGC
>JBKJKR010000520.1:0-3145 GCA_046597135.1 Acidimicrobiales bacterium
GCAGCCTTGGCCGGTGCAGCCTTGGCCGGTGCAGCCTTGGCCGGTGCAGCCTTGGCCGGTGCAGCCTTGGTGGTTGCGGTCCTGGTGGTTGCGGTCCTGGTGGTTGCGGTCCTGGTGGACGCAGTCGTTGCGGGCTTGGCCGGGGCCGCTTTCGCGGCCGGAGCCGGTTTGGTCGGCGCAGCTTTGGCAGCAGCGGGTTTGGCCGGCGCGGCTTTCGCGGGCGCGGCTTTGGCCGACGACGCCGGCTTCTTGGTCGCAGGGGCCGCCTTCTTGGCCACCGGGGCCTTGGCCGGTACCACCTTCGCGGCCGGAACGGCTGTGGTGGCGCGCGCCTTCGGTGAGGCGGCGACCGGACGAGCCGTTTTCGCGGGCGGAGCCGCCTTCGATCCCGACGCTTTCGCACCGCTCGACGCGGGCTTTGCCTTCTTCTGCGTGGGCATGGCGCTCGGTCCTCTCCGCCCCATGTGTTCGCGGGCTCGCCCCTCGACCCGGCGGAGTGTAGAGGCATTTGCTCACGCTGCGGGAAACGCCGGCCTCATCCGCCCTGGGAACCTGGCATTCGCGCCGCGTTCAGCGGCGGCGACCGAATCGCGAGCGCGGCCCGTCGTCGACGTCGGCGCTGAAGAAGTCGGTCATGGCCCCTTCGTCGATGCCGACCTCGTCGTCGACCGCCCGCCGGAGCTGATCGAGGAACTGGTCGCCGGCCCGGTCGGGCGTGTCCTCGAGCGAGGCGATGGCGCGGGTGGGTGCACCGCCGAGCTCGGTGGAGCCGGCGCTCGCCGACGCAATGCCGGGGCTTGCCGGCTCGTCGTCGTCCTCGTCGGCCCACGCCGGCTCGGACGCGGGGTTCGCGTAGGTGGTCGACAACGAAGCCAGACCCTCGGCGGGTGCATACGCGATGTCGTCATCGGCATCGTCGTAGTCGTCATCCTCGTATTCGTCTTCGATGTCGTCGATGTCGTCGAGCGATGCGGGTGTGGCGAAAGCGGGCGGCAACGGTGCGCTCGGGGTGACGATGGTGGTCAGCGGATCGCGTGTGGTGAGCAACGAGGTCGCCTCGATGCCGCTGGTCGCGGGAACCGGTTCGAGCCGCAGCGTCGACGGTTCTTCGACGATGCGAGTGAGCTCGCCCACCTGGGCCCGCAAGCGCTCGCGCTGCGCCGCCAGGTGCCGTTCGAGCAGATCGATGTCGTCGCGGAGGAAGTTGCGGACGCGCTCGGCCTCGCGGATCTCCTCCAGGAGCGGTGCGCGGCTCTCCTCGGCGATGCGCCGTACTTCGGCCTCGGTCTCGGTGCGCAGGATGGCGGCCTGTGCCTCGGCGTCGCTGAGGAGCTTCGAGGCCCGTTCGTTGGCCTCGGAGATGGTCCGCGACGCGTGCGCATCGGCATCAGCCGTGGTGCGCGCTGCGTGCTCGTTGGCGTCCTCGACGGTGCGTGCCGCCTCGGCGTTGGCTTCGGCGACCGCGGCGTCGGCCGTGCGCTGCGCGAGCACGAGCGTGCGGCGCAACGTGTCCTCGGACTCGCTGCGGCCACCCATGGTGGCCGCGCGTGCCTCGGCACCGTCGGCGCGATCGATCGCCTCGCGGAGCCGCCCCTGGAGCTGCACGATGGCGACCCCGACGCGCTCGATGAGCTCGTCGACCTCGTCCTTGTTGTACCCGCGGAACGAATCGCTGAGCCGAATGTCCTTGAGGAGCTGCGGCGTGATGTCCATCCGCGAATGGTACCCCCGTGTCAGACCGCTATCGGGGACACTCGCGGTCGGGCCTCGGCGCGGCCGCGCGCTCGACGGAGATCAGTCCGCCTGGTGCTCGAGACGACGACGTTCCTCGGCCGACACCTCGACGTTGGTCGGTGTGAGCAGATACACGTGATCGGCGACGCGTTCCATCTGACCGCCGAGCCCGTAGCAGAGCCCGCTGCAGAAATCGATGAGCCGGCGGCGCAGGTCGCGATCGGCGGCCTCGAGGTTGATGATGACGGCCTGCGGGTTCTTGAACCAGTCGGCGATCTGCTGGGCGTCGTTGAACGACAGCGGGGTGACCGAATGAGGTTTCACTTGCGCTTCCCGGGGGATCGGGCGGACCACGGACGAACCGGCACGCGGCATGGGGCGCGCCTCGAGCGAGTCGGCGAGGCCCATGGCCGCCGCGGCGCCCAGGCCCGTGGAGGACGAGGCGCCGGAGCCGACGCGTATCGGACGCACGGAGCCGACGGAGTCGGGCGGCGTGGTGTTGGGCCGCGGGGCGACCCGCGTGACGGTGGCAACGTGGTCGCGACGATCGGGCGCCGGCTCGGGCGGATCGTCGTACACGTCGTATTCATCATCGGGTCCGAGCCCCAGATAGAGCATCGTCTTCTTCAGAAAAGCAGCCATGCATGCCCTCCTCGGGGGCTGAATCTACTGCGCTGCGTGGTGGAAGGACAGGACGCTCGCATGCCCGCGCATCCTCTCACGTTCCTACCGCGCCGAGCGTGACCCGAACAATGAACGTCCGATGCGGACAAAGGTGGCGCCGCACTCGACGGCCGGCTCGAGATCGTCGCTCATGCCCATCGACAGTTCGCGGAGCCCGAGCGACGCCGCTTCGGCCGCGAGCGACGAGAAGCAGGTACGCGACCCCGCCGGATCGCCGGCCGGGCCCACGCCCATGAGCCCGAGCACGTCGAGACGCTCCGCACGCAGCGACTCGACGAGCTGCGCCACGTCCTCGATGGCGCAGCCGCCCCGCCCCGGATCACGCGTGAGGTTCACCTGCACCAGCACCGACGCACCGGGGCGACGCCGTGCGATCTCGCGCCCGACCTCGACGCGATCGACGCTGTGCCACAGCGAGATGTTCCAAGCGATGGCGCGCACCTTGTTGCGTTGGATCTGCCCGATGAAGTGCACCGGCAACCCGGGCACCTCGTCGAACGACTCGAGCTTGCGTTCGAGCTCTTGGGCGTAGTTCTCGCCGATCGCATCCGCGCCACCGGCGATGGCCGCACGGATCGCGTCGGGTCCGAACCCTTTGGTGACTGCGACGAGCCGCGTGCGACCACCACCCCCGGCGCGCTCGATGCGAGCGCGGACGAGCGCGATGTTCTCGGCGACCGCGGACGCGTCGACCAGCGGCGCCTCGGTCGACCGCACCTTGGCCACC
>JBKJKR010000065.1:0-2504 GCA_046597135.1 Acidimicrobiales bacterium
CCGCGCTTGGACAACGTGTTCAGCTCGTCGCCGAGCTCGCCCCAGCCGTGTTGTTCGTGGTCACCGGACGCGACGAGGAGCAGTTGCGCGCGCACGCCAAACCGGCCCGCGCGCAACTCGCCTTCTACGGATCCACACCCGCGTACCGGCCGGTGCTCGAACATCACGGCTGGGGCGAGCTCGGCGACGAGCTGAACACGTTGTCCAAGCGCGGCGAATGGGCGCAGATGGGCGACGCCATCACCGACGACGTGCTCGATGCGTTCGCCATCGTCGGCGAACCCGACGCCATCGCCCCGGCCATCGCCACGCGATTCGGTGGGTTGCTCGACCGGGTGCAGTTCTTCGCCGCCGACAGCGACGACCACGAGACGTGGGCGCCGGTCCTCGAGGCGATTCGGGCCATCAGCGACCCGTCGAACGCCTCTGGTTGATGTAGCCGTTGATCAGTTGCGAGGCGATCGACATCGAGCCGGGGAACACGGGCAGATCATCGATGTGGAACCACTTCGCATCGACGATCTCGCTCGGGTCGATCGTGATGTCGCCCTGCTCCCAGTGCGCGTAGAAGCCGAGCATCAGCGAGTTCGGGAACGGCCACGGCTGGCTACCGAAGTAGCGCAGCTCGCCGACCTCGACGCCGACCTCTTCGTAGACCTCGCGGCGCACGGCCTCTTCGAGTGACTCCCCCGGTTCGACGAAGCCCGCGAGCGCGCTGTACATCGGCGACGGGAACGCACGGCCGTGCGCCAACAGCATCTCGTCGCCACGGTGCACCACCATGATGACTGCGGGCGACAGGCGCGGGAACGAGAGCAGTCTGCACGCCGGGCATCGCATGGCCCGCTCGCCGCGCGCCGGCTCGGTCGGGGTGCCGCAGCGGCCGCAGAACCGATGCGTGCGCGACCACTCGACGATCTGCACGGCGCGCCCGGCGAGCGGCCAGTCGCGCGCCTCGACCATGGGATGCAACGAGCGGAGCGGCACGAACATGTAGCCGTCGGGCTCGGCTGCGTCGTGGGCCACGCCGACGGTCCACACGCTCGGTGCGCCCGCCGGGCCGATCTCGTGTGGCGGCTCCCACTCGGCGAACGCGTCGAGCACTTCTCGGGACGGGAACGTCAGCGTCCCGCCCTCGACGGTGCCTGCGGCGACGAGCACGTCGCCGTTGCGCACGATCATCCATCGCTCGGTCATCGTCGCCTCGCAAGCTCGTTGGCGGCCACCCGCCGCAGGTCGTTCATGCCGTCGAGCAGCGTCTGCGCCAGCGCGATCTGCGAGCGGAAGCGGGCGCGGTTCTGGTCGGGACGGTCCGTGTGGAAGTAGAGGTCGCCCTCGAGGTAATCGGTGAGGAACCGCAGCGCGTTCTCGACCGCCAGCACCGCGCCGGAGATGGGGAGTGCTTCGGCCTCGGCCGCGTGCAGCTCGAGGTCGTAGCCGTGGAGCCAGCCTCGGATCACGAGACCGAACCGTTCGGTCTGCAACGAGGTGGCCGCCGTGTCGTCGTCCTCGGACGCGCTGCGACACATGGTCCTGACGAGCTCGCCCACGTCGGCGAGCACGAGCCCGGGCATGGTGGTGTCGAGGTCGATCACCGTGAAGGTGCCGTCGGCCCCACCCACGATGTTGGCCGCCTTGGCGTCGTTGTGGGCCAAGCGACGTGGCATCTGACGCCATGCGTCGAACTCACGCAGCTCGTGGAGCCGTTCGAGCACTCGCGACGCGCGCTCGATCTCGGGTTGGGCGCGCAGGAAGCGGTTCGCGTCGTCGCGCAGCACCGCGAACCGCCAGGCCCTCTCGCGCGTCGCGAAGTCGTGGAACGACGGGATCACCTCGACGTAGCGCTCGACGGGTTCATCGGCGAGCGACGCCGTGTACTCACCGAACGCACGGCTGATGGCCTCGACATCGGCGGCCGCCGGAGCAGTGGCCTGCACCTCGCCTTCGATCCAACGCGAGGCCCGCCACAACCCACCGTTGGCGTCACGCTGCAACAGCGCGCCGTCGGCCGTGCGCAGCCAGTGCAACGTGGGGAGCTCGACCCGATCGAGAACCTTCTCGAGCCGTTCGAGGTTGGCCATGAGCTCGTGGGGTGCCCGGAACACCACGTCGTTGACCCGCTGGAGCGCGACCGGCGGTGTCGTCCCGACCCTCCACGTGCGGTGGATGTGGCCCGCCGGCAGTGGCTCGCTCGGCGAGGACGGCTCGATGCCGAACGCCGCGATGATCTCCGGGGGAGGCGGTGAGGTCACGGTGGGCGATCCTAGGTCCGTGGGCGCGCCACAGATCAGACGATCGAGTTCCGCCCGTTGGTGTCTGCCCGCCGAGCGCGCTGCTATGATCTCCCCTCGCTCGGGGCTATAGCTCAGTTGGTAGAGCGCTTCCATGGCATGGAAGAGGTCAGGGGTTCAATTCCCCTTAGCTCCACGCAGGTCAGAGGCGGTTTTCGTCCGAGCTGAAAATCCGCCGTGGTGCTTAGTGTGGTGCTTATGACCATCACTCGG
>JBKJKR010000105.1:0-2992 GCA_046597135.1 Acidimicrobiales bacterium
CCACTTCGGCGCGCATGGCCAGCGCGATCTGCAGCGCGGTCAGGGACCGCGGCTGGTCGTCACGCACGAACGACCATTGCAGGATCGTCACCGGCCCGGTGAGCATCCCCTTCATCGGTCGGTCGGTGAGGCCCATGGCGAGCTCCGCCCAACGCAGCGTCATCGGCCGTGGTCGCGCGACGTCGCCGTAGAGCACCGGCGGCTTCACGCAACGCGAGCCGAAGCTCTGCACCCATCCGTGGGTGGTGGTGGCGAACCCGTCGAGTTGTTCGCCGAAGTACTCGACCATGTCGGTGCGCTCGAACTCGCCGTGCACCAACACATCGAGACCGAGCTCCTCCTGCTTGCGGATGCACGTCTCGGTCTCGGCGACCAGCCCGGCTTCGTAGCCCGCGGCATCGAGGTCACCCTTGCGGTGAGCGGCGCGCAACCGGCGCACCTCGTCGGTCTGGGGGAACGAGCCGATGGTGGTGGTGGGCAGCACCGGTAGGCCGAGCCGGGCGCGCTGCTGCGGTGCTCGCTGCGCGTACGGCGTGGCGCGACTCGCATCGGCCGGTTTCACCGCTGCGGCGCGGGCACGCACGTCCGGCCGATGCACGCGGGGCGAAGTCGTCCGCGTCTCGAACGCCGCCGCGCTCGCGCCGAGATCGTGCAATGCCACCTCATCGCCTTCGAGCGCGCGAGCAAGCACCGCAAGCTCGTCGAGGCGTTGCACCGCGAACGCCAGCCAGGCGAGCAGCTCGGAGTCATCTCGCTCCTCGCGTTCGACGTCCACCGGCAGGTGCAGCAACGAACACGACGGCGCGATTTGCACACGGTCCGGGCCCAACCGGTCGATGGCCACCACGATCCGCTGTGCGACGGTGGCGAGGTCGCTCCGCCAGATGTTGCGTCCGTCGACCACACCGAGCGACAGCGACAGGTGACCGGGCAGGGCGTCGAGCACGTCCGTAAGCTGATCGGGGGCGCGCACCAGGTCCACGTGCAATACATCGATCGGCAGCGCAGCCGCGAGCGCAAGGTTGTCGCCGAGGTCGCCGAAGTAGGTCGCCATCATGAGCTCGGCATAACCGGCTGCTCGACGCAGACGCTCGTATGCGTGTGCGTATCCCGCACGTTCGCCGTCGGACAGGTCGAGCGCCAGCGCCGGTTCGTCGATCTGCAAGGAGGTCGCGCCGGCCCGCACCAGATCGGCGATCCACGCCTCGTAGGCAGGGAGCACCGCGTCGAGCAGTTCGATGGTCGCGCCACCATCGGTGCGCTTGGCCACGCGGAGGAACGTGAGCGGCCCGAGCACCACGGGCCGCGTCGTGATGCCGAGCGCCGAGGCCTCTTCGAAGTGCACCCTCGCGGTGGGCGACGCGTAGGTGAACTGCTGGTCGGGCGCGAGCTCGGGGACGAGGTAGTGGTAGTTGGTGTCGAACCACTTCGTGAGCTCGAGCGCCGGCACGCCGGTGCCGCCGCGAGCCATCAAGAAGTACTGCGCCAGTGCGTCGGGCGCACACGACGACACGTCGAACGGGCGCCCGAAGCGCTCGGGCACCGCGCCGAGGGTGACTGCGGTGTCGAGCATGTGGTCGTACAACGAGAAGTCACCGCTCGGGATGCGGCCGATGCCGCGTTCGGCCTGGCTCGACCAGTTCCGGGCGCGGAGGGCGGCGGCCGTGGCGGCCAGTGCGGCGGCATCGAGCTCGCCGCGCCAATGGCGCTCGAGGGCCCATTTCAGCTCGCGGTCTGCGCCGATGCGGGGAAAGCCGAGGTTCGCGGTGATCAACACGGCTGCACCGTCCTTTCGAGAGTGAGTGACAACTGGTCGGCGAGCTCGCGGTGGCGCACCCCGGCGACGAGGTGAACGCCGGCGAACGCGCCCGAGCGTCGGATGGTTCGGATTGCGTCGACTGCGTGCCGCACGCCTGCGGTGAGATCCCGTTCGAGGTCGTCGACGATGGTGTCGGGCACGCGAAGTTCCGGGACGCGCTCGCCCAGGCGCCGAGCCATGGAGGCGCTGGGCAGCACCATCACCCCCGCGTACACGGGGCCTTCGAAGCGCACCGCGTCGCGCCAGCGCAACAGATCGTTCATCGACCACGTGACCTGTACGAACAACCGGTCGGCGGCGTGCTTCCACCCGGCCAACGGGCCGACACGCGTGGTGACGGAGCGGTGCAACCCGGCGGCCGCGCACTCGTCGAGCATCGTGCGCACCGAAAGATCTCCGGAGCGTCCGCCGATGGCGGGCTCGTCGCCGTGCACCAACAACAACTCATCGACGCCGAGGTAGCGAGCGGTGAGCAGGTCGCGGTGAAGGCCCAGCAGGTTGCGATCGCGGGCGTTGAGGCACGCAACCGCGCGCAGGTCACGTTGCGCCAGCTCGCCGGCCACGACGAGGCTCGACACGGTTGCTCGACTCGTGTGGTTGTCCGGAACGAGGAAGCTCGGCGCGACCGAGCGCCACGACGCGACCTGTGCATCGACGCGCGCAGCGTCAGCGTTCACCGGTGGCTCGATCTCGGCGATCACGTCGAAGGTCATCGCGTGTGCCCTCGGGTCGGTGTGTCGATCATGGTGTCGAACCTACGAACGACGATCAGCGCCGCAAAGACACAGATGCCGGGTTTGTCGACCAGTACAGTTCGACGATCTGGTCTCCTGTTGACCTCTGTACTGCAAGGGCGCCCATGACCTTCGAGCACGCTTCGGCCGTACCGCGCTATGTGCAGCTCGCCGCGCTCATCGAGGAACAGATCGCGGTGGGGACTTATCAGCCGGGGGCGCGGGTCCCGTCCGTGCGGCGCCTCGGCGAGCAACACGAGGTGAGCCTGACCACCGTGCTCGAGGCGTACCGGGTGCTCGAGGACCGCGGGCTCATCCGCAGCCGACCGAAGTCCGGGTACTTCGTCCAACGCGGCTCCGTTGCACGCCACCCCGACAGCCCGGCCCCGTCGACGCGCACGAGACGTGTCGACGCGTCACTGGCGGTCGAGATCAACCT
>JBKJKR010000111.1:0-10593 GCA_046597135.1 Acidimicrobiales bacterium
CCAGACGGAACTTCGCGCCCAACTCGTCGATGACCTCGGGCGAAAGGCCCCGCTCGATCAACTGCCCGACGGTCTCGTCGATGTCGTCGATCGCCAGGACCACGGTTGACGGCTCGACGGGGTTCCGTGCGAACACCTGCAGCGCACCGGTCTCGGTGAGCTGCCATTCCGCCAAGCCCTCCATCATCAAGCGGTCGGGCTCACGACCCAGCAATTGTGCGTACCACCGCACGCCCTCGTCGTAGTCGGCAACGTCGACATGGGCCAGAACGTTTCGGACCTGCATGGGCATCTCCTGCTCGTCGGGCCACGCGGACGACCGTTACCCATCCCTGCGCTGCGTCAATCCAGCAGGTCAGATCCGAAGCTCGAACCACACGGACTTCGCCCCGCCGGGAAGTGCGTCGACACCCCACGCCGTGGAGACCGCATCGACGATGACCATGCCGCGCCCGGAGGGCCTCGTCAGGTCGTCGAGTGCATGCACGACCGGCCGGCCAGGACCGTGATCGGTGACCGCGACGCGCAGTCGGCTCTGCACCAGCTCGACGTTCAGCACGATCGCGCCCGGCGCGTGCAACACGGCGTTCGTCACCAGCTCGCTGGTGAGCAGGAGCGCGTTGTCATGATCGAACCGCGCGTCCCAGTCGTTGAGCGTGTGCGCCACGAAGCGGCGCGCCGTGCTGGGGCTCTCCTCGCTGCAGACCAGCTCGGTCCGGGCCGTCCGGCGGGGCTTCGCCATAACACCTCGCCTTCGCGCAAAGGCCATTCGGCCGCGTTGCCATGAACCTTCGCACATTCTGACCGACCGTGGACGCAGCCTGCCACGTCGAGATCATGACTCTCGGCACCAGCAAGGCGCCGAGACCTCGGAACGATCACGATAAATGGCTCAACTTTGCGTGCGACCTGCCGACGCGCATCCCATCCCACCCTCCGCGTTCAACCGTCGCATCGGCGAGCGGGTACCGCACCGACTCGACGAGATCGAGTGGCGGCCCCCGACGCCTCGCCGCCTGTTCCGCGGCGCGCCCAAACCACTGACCGCACAGCTCGTGGACCTGTCGGTGACCGGCGCCCGCGTGCTCGCGCCCGAGGTGCCCGCGCTGTCCCGCGGCACACGGGTGCAGATCTGCGTTCGGGGGCACCATGGCGTGGTCGAGGTGCGACGGATCGAGCCGTCGACCGTTGACGGGCTCACCACCTACGGCGTGGAATTCGTCGTGCTCGACGACGGCCTCACCGAGTTGGTCGGGCAAGTGCTCTCCCGCCGAAAGCCCGACGCCGATTGGCGTTGGACGACCGAGCGATGAGGTCGACGACCCACATCGACAGTTCGGCTACCTCGCATACCACGATTGGCGTATTTGCCACTTTTGCCACTTTTGTCACTTGCCGATTTCTTGATGTTTGTCAGGCGGTTTTGAACGGGTAGCGCACTGTGACCGCACGTTCAGATGATCGTCTACTCGCGTGCGGCAGGAGGCATGCGAAATGCCACGACCGAACGTGTCCAATGCGACCAAGCCGACCGACTACGTCGATTCGCTCGCGGCGGTGTACCTCCAGTCGCGACTCGCCGGGTTGATGCCCGACGAGAACCGGGCCCTGGCCGATCTCGTCCGGCGCGAGGTAAGCACGGTGGCGTCGTGGCGAGCCGGGCGCAGCATGCCGCTCCGCCGATTGTGGCCGCGGATCGCCGAGTTCTTCGGTGACCCGCGCGACACGATGTTCCGCGCGGCGCTCGGTCGTCCGGTCGAGGCGAGCGAGCCCGACCGCCAGCCGTCGGCCCCCAATCGGGTCGCCGCGCCGGTGTCACGGGCCGAGTTCGAGGACCTCACCGACCGTCTGATGCGCCTCGAGTCCGACGAGTCACGCCGCGGCACGTTGTACTACAGCGACAACCGCGCCTGACGCGAAGCGCTCGTTGTTCCGCCGGCCTTCATCGACGATCGTCCTGCACGTGGCGGCACGCCGCCGCCGAACGCCGTTGCCGAGCCCGTGGTCCCGCTACGGTGCCGACGGCGACACGGCACGGCGGAGGTCCGGCGATGAAATACCTGTTCCAGTATCCCGAACCCACCGGGGCCGACCGTGATCTCTTCGACGGCGGCGAGATCGTCGACGTGGCGGTCAACGTCGAGCGGTGCGGATGGGACGGCTTCGCATTCACCGAGCACCCGGCGCCGGGCGTCCGCTGGCTCACCCAGGGCGGAGGTCATCAGACGCTCGATCCGTTCGTCGCGCTCGGCGCGGCGGCTGCGGTCACGTCGCGCATAACCCTGCTCACCTATCTCGCCGTGATGCCCTATCGCAACCCGATGGTCCTCGCAAAGGCCGCCACCACCGTCGACCGCATATCCCATGGCCGCTTCGTGCTCGGTGTGGGCACCGGCTACCTCAAGTCCGAGTTCTTCGCCCTCGGCGTCGACTTCGACGAGCGCAACGCGTTGTTCGACGAGGCGCTCGATGTGCTCCCGCTGCACTGGAGCGGCGAGCCGTTCAGCTACAAGGGCCTGCACTTCGATGCTCGCGACGTGATCGGGAGGCCCACGCCGGTCAACCGGACGATCCCCATCTGGATCGGCGGCAACTCGCGTCTCACGCGCCGACGGGTCGCCCAGCGGGCCCAGGGTTGGATGCCCATGAGCGGTCCGCCCGAGCTTGCGACCACCGCCCGCACCGCGCACCTCGCCACGCTCGACGACGTGGCGGCGGCGACCCGCGATCTGCGCGCGGCCGCCGGCGATCGGGCCGCCGAGATCGACGTGATGATCGTGTACTCCGATCCGTCGATCCTCGACGCGAAGCCCGATGTCGATCAGCATCGCGAAACCCTGGCGAAGATCGCCGCAGCGGGCGCGAGCTGGGTGTCGTTCGCGTTCGACATCCAGTCGGCCTCGCACACCGCCGACTTCATCGAGGGTTTCGGCGAGACGTACCTCGGCAAGCATCGCGTGTGAGCAGGAGCGGGCTATGAGTGATCAGCAACCGGACGATCGTGGCCCGCTCTCGGGTTTCCGCATCGTCGACCTCAGCGAGAACATGGCGGGGCCGTTCGCGACCATGATCCTGGGCGACCAGGGCGCCGATGTCGTCAAGGTCGAGTCCTTGCGCGGCGATCAGATCCGCCGCACCGGCTCGGGCAGTGGCGGGATGGCGGCCTACTTCGCGAACCTCAATCGCAGCAAGCGATCCATCGCGCTCGATCTGCTCCGTCCTGAAGGCCAGCAGGTTCTGCAACGTCTGTTCGACGGCGCCGACGTGGTCATCCACGCCTATCGACCCCAGGCCGCGAAGAAGCTCAACATCCACGAGGCAGCCGTGCGCACGTCCGCGCGAGAACGACTCGTCTACGTCGAGGTCGTCGGCTTCGGCAAGACCGGGCCGCTCGCCGGCCGCGCCGTCTACGACCACGTGGTCCAGGCGCTGTCGGGATTCGCGGCGCTGCAGACCGACGCCGCGACGAAGGTCCCCTCGCTGATCCGCCAGGGCGTGATCGACAAGACCACCGGACACGTTGCCGCACAGTCGATCACTGCCGCGCTGCTGCGGCGTGCGCGCACCGGCGTCGGTGAATCGATCGCCATCACCATGCTCGACGTCGCACTCAACTTCATGTGGCCCGACGCGATGATGAACAACACCGCGTTCTCCGTCACCGACCCCCGACCGCCCGCGGCCAACACGTACCGGCTCACCCCGACCGCCGACGGACACATCTCGCTGATGGTGCTCACCGACCCCCAGTGGGCGGCGCTGCACCCGGCGCTGGGGCTCGCCCCGCGCGGCGAACGTACCCATCCCGAGGTGCTCCGCGAAGCACGCGAGCGGCTCGCCCGGATGCCCACGAGCGACGCCATCGAGGCCCTGACCGCGCACGACATCCCGTGCGCTCCGGTGGTGGCGCTCGATCAACTGGCCGACCAACCACAGATCATCGCCAACGATGCGCTGCGGGTCTTCGAACATCCGGTGCTCGGCCCCATCCGCCAGCCGGTGCCGATGCCGCACATGCCAGGCATGGCCATCGACGGCCTCCGACCCGCACCGCGCCTCGGTGAGCACTCGGCCGAGATCCTCGCCGAGGCCGGCTACTCCCCCGGCGAGACCGGCGACCTCATCGACGCGGGGGTCGTCGGCGTTAGCCTCGCCCCATGAGCGTCGTCGCCCGACCCGAGTTCGCCTTCGACAACTCCTTCGTGCGCGACCTTGCGGGCCTCTACGCACCATGGCAAGCGGCGTCGTCGCCCCAGCCCGAGTTGCTCGTCCTCAACGAGCAGTTGGCCGGTGACCTCGGGCTCGACATCGAGCTCCTGCGCACGCCCGACGGCGTCGCACTGCTCGTGGGCAACGTCGTACCTCCCGGCGCCTCACCCATCGCGCAGGCCTACGCCGGTCATCAGTTCGGCAGCTACTCGCCGCGGCTCGGCGATGGACGTGCCCTTCTCGTGGGCGAGGTCATCGATGCGAACGGTCATCGGCGCGACCTGCACCTCAAAGGTTCGGGACGCACACCCTTCGCCCGCGGCGGTGACGGATTCGCCGCAGTCGGCCCCATGCTGCGCGAGTACCTGCTCGGCGAAGCGATGCATGCGCTCGGCATCCCCACCACGCGTGCACTGGCGGTCGTCGCGACAGGCCAGCAGATCCGCCGCGAGACGGTGCTGCCGGGTGCAGTGCTCGCACGCGTCGCGTCGAGCCACCTGCGTGTCGGCACGTTCCAGTACGCGAACGCCCTCGACGACCACGCATTGCTCACTCGCCTCGCCGACCATGCAATCGCCCGTCATCATCCCGATGCCGCGCATGCCGCCAACCCCTACCTCGCGCTCTACGACGCCGTGGTCGAAGCACAGGCGTCCCTCGTGGCCCGCTGGATGCTCGTGGGCTTCATCCACGGCGTGATGAACACCGACAACGTCACGATCTCCGGCGAGACGATCGACTACGGCCCCTGCGCGTTCATGGACGCGTACGACCCCGCCACCGTCTTCAGCTCCATCGACCATGCCGGCCGCTACGCCTACGGCAACCAGCCCCCGATCACCCAATGGAACCTCGCACGCCTCGCCGAGGCACTGCTGCCGTTGTTCGCCACCGACGCCGACACCGCCGTTGCTTCGGCCACCGAGATCCTGCAGTCGTTCCCCGCGCGCTACACGCGGCACTGGTCCCACGGCATGAGGGCCAAGCTCGGCCTGACCGACGAGCACCCCGACGATCCGGCGCTCTTCGACGATCTGCTCGCACTGCTGCACACGCACCGAGTCGACTACACGTCGTTCTTCCGGTCGCTCTCGTCCGCGGCGCGCGGCGATCGCGCACGTACCAGGTCGATGTTCGACGAGCCGGCGGACATCGACGGCTGGTTGCATCGCTGGATGACCCGCCTCGACGCCAAGGGCACGGGCGCGTCGGCCCACGCCGACACCATGGATCAGGTGAACCCCGCGTACATCCCGCGCAACCATCAGGTCGAGGCCGCGTTGGCCGCGGCCACCGCCGGTGACCTCACGAAGTTCCACCAGCTGGTCGAGGTGCTCGCACACCCCTTCGACGAGCGCGAAGGGCTCGAGGACCATGCCCGGCCGGCCCCGGCGTCGTTCGCCGGGTACCGGACCTTCTGCGGCACCTGATCAACGCGTGATCATGGCCACGGCGGGCGAAGTGCGCGACACTCCGACCATGGTGGCGATCACAGCGACAGACTCGGGTTTCGGTGCACACGTCGACGGGATCCACATCTCGACCGCACCCGACTCCGACACCCACGCCACGCTGCAGGCCGCGCTCGACGAGCACCGGCTGCTGATCTTTCGCGGCGCGGCGGCCGACGCCACCCCGGCCCAGGTGGTCGAGTTCTGCACGACCTTCGGGCCACTGCGCCCGAGCCTGGCCGACAAGTCACGACTGATCGAACATCCCGCGATCAACATCGTCGGCAATCGCAACCTCGGCGAGGTGCAGGGAAGCGGTGGCGGCGGGGCTCTCCACTACCACACCGACCTGCACCACGAACCGCCCCTCATCGAGTTCATCTACCTCGACGCGCTGCAGGTGCCGGCCGAAGGTGGGGCCACCGTGTGGGTCGACCTGTGCGCCGCATACGACGCGCTGACCGACGACCGCAAGGCCCTCATCGAGGACCTCGTGGTGCACTACGGCCTCCGCACGGACCTCGACTTCGACACGTACTTCAAGGCATCGGCGACCGTGCTCGCGACCCGGCGCCAGAGCACCCAGGTCCGGCTCGTCCAGACCAACGGACGCACGGGGCGCAAGAGCGTGTGGCCGAACGCCGGCCCGCAGTCGAACCACAACGCACAGATCGTGGGCATGGACCCCGACCAGAGCCGCGCGCTGCTGACCGAGCTGTTCGATCACTGCACCGACGACCGGTTCCGGTACCGGCACGAGTGGGCGGTCGGCGATGCCTGCCTCTGGCACAACCTCCAGACCCTGCACGGGCGCGAGGCCTTTCCCGACGGCGAGGCGCGGATGATGCGCCACGTCAACATCGTCGGGATCACCGATCCCCATCAGCTGCTCGCCGACTGACCCGCTGCCGCGTCCTCATTCCTCGCCGAGACCGGCGAGGCCGCGCCTTCATTCCTCGCCGAGACCGGCGAGGAAGCCGGGCAGGCGGCCGACGGCCACATCGGGACCGAGCCGGGTCAAGTCCGTCGTCCGTTCACCCGGCGAAGAAACCTTGCAGAAACACTGCTGGTCTACGGTCTCGGCCATGAGCGGTCTCGGTGGGTTGAACAAGTCCTCGGCCGGAGTGGTCCTCGGCATGGTCCAGCTCCAGAACCCGGTCGTCGAGACTCCCGACGACCTCGCGGCGCAGACGTCGCGGGTCTGCGAGCTCGTGGGCAAAGCCCGACGGAACCTCTCGACCATGGATCTGGTCGTGTTCCCCGAATACGCGCTGCACGGCCTCTCGATGAGCACCGATCCGGCGATCATGTGCCGCGTAGACGGTCCCGAGGTCGCCGCGCTCGCGGATGCCTGCCAGGCCAATCAGATCTGGGGCTGCTTCTCGTTGATGGAGCACAACCCGCACGGCAACCCGTACAACACCGGCATCATCATCGACGACCGCGGGAACATCGCGCTCAACTACCGCAAGCTGCACCCGTGGGTTCCTGTCGAACCGTGGGCGCCGGGCGATCTCGGCATCCCGGTGTGCGAGGGCCCCAACGGGTCGACCCTCGCGCTGATCATCTGCCACGACGGCATGTTCCCCGAGATGGCGCGCGAGTGCGCGTACAAGGGCGCCGACATCATGTTGCGGACCGCCGGGTACACCGCGCCCATTCGCAACGCGTGGCACATCACGAACCAGGCGAACGCGTTTTGCAACCTCATGGTCACGGCGTCGGTCTGCCTGTGCGGCACCGACGGCTCGTTCGACTCCATGGGCGAGGCGATGATCGTGAACTTCGACGGCGTGCCGATCGCCATGGGCGGGGCCCGACCCGACGAGATCATCACCGCCGAGGTGCGACCCGACCTCGTCCGCGAGGCCCGCGTCGGATGGGGTGTAGAGAACAACCCGTACCAGTTCGCGCACCGTGGTTACGTCGCCGTCAAGGGCGGCGCGAGCGACTGTCCGTACACCTACATGACCGATCTCGCCGCCGGCTCGTACCGCCTTCCATGGGAGGACGACGTCGTGCACGTCGATGGCACCTCGTGCGGGTTCGATCCACCGACTGCGGTGTACGAACCACGGAAGTGACCTGACCCGAAACTAAGGTCCCGGCGTGACCGATGCGCCCAAACCTGATTCACCCACGCCCGTCCTCGAAGGGATCCGTGTCCTCGAGTTGGCGATGTACGCATTCGGCCCGGCATGCGCGGCGGTGCTCGGCGACTGGGGCGCCGACGTCATCAAGATCGTGCATCCGAGCTTCGCCGATCCGATGCGTGGCAACCCGGTGGCGGGCCTCCCCCAACGCGACGACGACCTTGCGTTCATGTGGGAGCAGCTGAACCGCAACAAGCGATCGCTCACCCTCGACGTGGCCACGGTCGCGGGCCGTGCCGTCCTCGACGAGTTGCTGGCCACGGCCGACGTGTTCGTGACGAACCTGTTGCCTGACAGCCGGGCCCGGCTCCGGCTCGACGTCGACGATGTGCACGCCGTCAATCCGCAACTCATCTATGCGCGAGGAACCGGCCAGGGCGCTCGCGGGCCCGAGCGCGCCCGTGGCGCGTTCGATCACACCTCATTCTGGTGTCGGTCGGGCATCGGCCACGCGGCCTCGCTCACCGCCGACGAGTTCCAGGTGCTCATCGGCCCCGCCATGGGTGATCTGACGAGTGGATTCGCGCTCGCCGCCGGCGTCGCGGGCGCGCTCGTGCGTCGCGCGCGCACCGGCGCAGGCGCGGTCGTCGACGCCTCGCTCCTGAGCACCGGCATGTGGTTGATGTCGCCCGCCATCGTCGCGTCGAAGCTCTACGGAATCGACTCCCTACCGCGACAGCGTCACCACGAGGCCGGTATCCCACTGGTCGCTGCGTACCGCACTGCGGACGCACGCGAGGTCTACTTCGCCGGTGTCCGGACCGATCTCGACTTCCGCAACCTCTGCCAATGCCTGGGCCACGAACACCTCGCCGACAACGACCTGTTCCTCACCCCCGCGCTGCGCTCCCAGAACAACGTCGCGCTCGTCGCCGCGCTCGACGCCGCCGTCGGGTCACAGCCGCTGAGCCATTGGGTCGAGCGATTCCAGCTCCTCCGGACACCGTGGTCCATCGCGCAGACCGCACGCGAGGTGCACGACGATCCGCAGGTGATCGCCAACCAGTACCTGGCCACCGTTCAGGCGCAGGGTCGCACCCCGCTGGACCTCGTGACCTCGCCGGTGCAGTTCGACGAGCAGCCGCCACCGTTGCGCCCCGCGCCCGAGCACGGCGCGCACACCGAGGAGGTGCTTCTCGAGCTCGGACACACCTGGGAGTCGATCAACACCTTGCGCGAGACCGGGGCCATCGGCTGAACGGCGCCGACCCTCACACCGGGTGAAGCGTCGTGTGCTCCCTCGAGAAGTACGTGGCGCGCGCCATCACGCGACGTTCCGGGAAGTAGTCGTTGACGCCGTAGTGCTGCACGGCAACGTTGTCCCAGAACGCCACGGTTCCGGGTTCCCAATGGAGCCGGCACTGCACCTCGGGCAGGTCGACCTGGCGGCACAACAGGTCGAGCAACTCGTCGCTGTCGGCCTGGCAGAGCCCGTCGATCGACGCGGTGAACATGCGGTTGACGAAGAGGGTCGGCCGGCCGGTCTGCGGATGCCGGATCACGACCGGATGACGCACCGGTGGCACCTCGGCGCGCAAGGTTGCGAGATCCTCGCCGTACTTGGCGGCGTAGGCGCCGATGCTCCAGTCGTGCACTGCGATGCACCTCGCCGCGAGGTCGCGGATGTCGTCGGGCAGATTGTCGTACGCGGCCGCCATGTCGGCGAACACGGTGTCACCACCGACCGCAGGCACTTCGATCGCGCGGAGCATCGTGCCCATGGTGGGCATGGGCCGGAACGTGCCGTCGCTGTGCCAGCCGTTCTCGAGACCCACAGTGTTCTCGTCGCGCGTGAACACCACGACGTCGTCGGCCGGGTCCGGTGACGGCGGACCGGTCCCCTTCAGGTGATCGTCGGTCAGCGCACCCCAGAGCGCCACGAACCTCCCCTGCTGCGCCGCGCTCAGGTGCTGGTCGCGGAAGAACAAGACCTTCCATTCACGCAGCGCCGACGCCAGTTCGTCCTTCAGCTCCGCATCGCACGGAAGTCGCAGGTCGACCCCGTCGACCAACGCACCGAACGTCCGCGACTGCGGATGCAAGGCGAAGCGTGTGGGTTCGAACGACGGCTGTCCGGGTCCCAGACGCCGCATGATCTTCGGCCCCGCGATCGTTCGCACCAACATCGCCACCCCCGCGCTCGTCCGGCGCTCAGGTTCGCACAGGAGACACGGTCGTTCCACCGTGCGCAAGGACTCGCCGAACGCCGCTGTTCAGCGGAGACCTGCCTCGGTGCGGTGCGAACGCGCGACGTCGAGCGGGTCACGCCGCGCCACCGCACGATGACCGGGGCGCTGGCTCTCACCTCACCGGTGTGCCACCCTCGAGTCGGCTCGCATGGTGCGGCCCATGCAACGATCTGACCGCAGTGCTTGTAGGAGCGACAACCACCGCTCAGGGGGATTTCGCGCCAACAAGCGGACCAAACCAGGCCACACCCGCCCCGATACCGACCGAGCCGCTCTTACCACGACATCTTCAGCACCCTGCTACGCGTCGAAAGCCACTCGTAGCCCGCCGAGCATGTCGCTCCACTCAGCGGGATCGTCCGGGCGCAGCGCGGCGCGCAGGCTGAGCACCTCGACGAGCTCGACCGCGTCGCCCCTGATTCCGGCAACGCCTGCGTCGCCCGATCGCACCCGCACCGAGACGACATCGCCGATGTCGACCACGAAACGCACGACGGGGTTCGTCGACTCGACACCGAGCGTTCCCGCGGGCGTTCGACCAGTGGCGAGTGCCATCAGTGGGCTCAGCGCGGCGGCGTACTGCAGGCACGA
>JBKJKR010000124.1:0-2839 GCA_046597135.1 Acidimicrobiales bacterium
CACTACCGAAACGAGCGCGGCGAGGGTCTCGCAGGCGCTCATCCTGAGTTCACGCAGTACGTGGATGCACTCATCGTCGAGCGCAGGCGCAAACCATCCGACGTCGACGATCTGCTCGGCCGCCTGCTCGTCACCGAGATCGAGGGGCGACGGCTGACCGACGTGGAGGTCCGCACACAGCTCGTTTTCATCATCATTTCCGGCGACGAGACCACTCGTCATCTGATCGCCAACCTGATGGTCACGATGGCCACCGCGCCCGAGCTCTTCGCCGCGCTCAAGGCCGACAAATCGCTCGTCGAGCGAGCTGTCGAGGAGTCATTGCGGCTCCAGCCGCCGATCCACCTGCTGCTGCGCAACGTGGTCGAGCCCACGACAGCGCTCGGACGGGAGATGTGCCCGGGGGACAAGATCGTCTACGGCATCGCCTCGGCCAACCGCGACGACTCGGTGCACGAGGATGCCGACGAGTTCCGGCTCGACCGTCCCAACTGGCGGGACCACGTTGCCTTCGGCGGCGGATCGCACATCTGCCCCGGTTCCTCACTGGCTCGATTGGAAGCGCGGATCGCACTCGAGACGGTGCTCGATCGCGTCGATTCGATTGAGGTGGTCGACGGCTGGAAGTGGCGCAAGACCCCGGTGTTCTGGGCCAACGGCCCGGTCGACCTGAAGGTCAATCTCACCGGCCACCGCACCCAGGCCTGACGCGGGGATCGCGCCCCGGGCGGCGCGATCCCCGCCAACGCTCAGCTCCGCGTCCTTGGGTCGCTCAGCTTTGTGCGGCGCGAAGACGGCGGACGTCGTCGTGGGCGGCGCGTACTGCGGCGCCTTGACGCTCGACCACGGCGCGGAGCGAGGGTGACAGATCTTGTTCGAGGGCCTTGTCGTACGCGGCCACCGCATGATCTTCGCCCTGCTCCGCGGCGTCGAGCACGCCGGACGGGTCGTCACCGGACATGGCGTCCTTCACGCTCAACCACGTGCGGTGCATTGCACCGATGACCGAGCCCTTCTCTTCGAGCTGGTCGCCGTACGCGGCGGCGAGCTCGCGCAGCTCCGCCTCGAAGGTCGCTCGTTGGCGGCTGAACTGCTGGAAGGTGCTCGCCAGCTCGGGCTTGTCCGACTCGCTCAGCTTGTCCGCGCCCTTGGCGAAGCCGTTCTTGCCGTCCTCGAGAACCTTGATCAGATCCTTCGTCGTGGCTTCATCGATCGACATGTGTGCTCCTCAGTGTGGGTTCGACCTGAGCGATACCCACCTCCCCCGAGGCCTACACGTGCACATGACACGTTTGACGTGTCTCCGGGTCGGACTCTGATTCTTTGGAAGCTGAGCGACGGCTGATGTCGTCCGGCCACCGAAGAAGCGGCGTGTCGAGCCGTCGCACATGCGCTCACGCCCGACTTCGCCATCGAGTGCCCGGGGCGGGACTTGAACCCGCACGCCCGTGAAGGCAACGGATTTTGAGTCCGCCGCGTCTGCCATTCCGCCACCCGGGCAGGTGTCGAGGCGACAGCCTAGCCCTGGCCGGCACCCGCCCGGCTCGCCGACGACCATGCGGACGATGACACCGGAACCGTCGCGCGCTACGTCGCGCTCGTTGGGCCCCGCGTGGACCATCCGCCGTCGGATCACGGACGTCGGAACCAAGCCCTGAGCCGGCTCCCTCGCGGTCACCCGGGCACGGGATTGCACGTCGTCGTCAGAATGTAACCTTTGCCCCTTCGTGTGGGTCATACTGCTCACGTCATGAGCGCCGAGTGGTCGGTCAAGCCCCGAACGAGGAACCGACGATGATCGTCTTCACCTATCCCGGTCAGGGATCTCAGAAACCGGGCATGGGCGCGCCCTGGCAGGACCATCCCTCGTGGGAGCTGGTGGCCGAGGCGTCCGAGGCCGCCGACCGCGACGTCGAGCGCCTGCTGTTGCACGCCGACGCCGACGAGCTGAAGCAGACGCGCAACGCCCAGCTGACCACCTTTGTCGTCAGCATGGTCGTACTCGACGCGGTCAGCCGCGTCGGCGGTGAAGCGGCCGCCCACGCCGGGCACAGCCTCGGCGAGTACAGCGCGCTCACCGCATCAGGCGCGCTCGACTTCGCCGACGCCGTGCGGCTCGTCACCGAGCGCGGCGAAGCCATGCAGGTCGCGGCCGAAGAACGCACCGGCACCATGGCCGCGCTACTCGGCCTCGAGGACGAACAGGTCGAAGAGGCATGCGCACGCGTCGGCGGCGACGTGTGGGTCGCGAACTACAACGCACCCGGCCAGGTCGTCATCGCCGGCGACCCCGACGCCGTGGCCGAGGCCGGTCGCATCGCCAAGGAGGTCGGCGCCAAGAAGCTCATGCCGCTGCCGGTGTCGGGCGCGTTCCACACCCCGTTCATGGCCGCGGCCCGCAGCCGGCTCCGCAAAGCCATCGACGAGGTCGAGTTGCGAGCACCGCAGGGCACGGTCATCGCCAACGTCGACGCGGCACCCCACGACGATCAGTACGCCTGGCAAGGCCTCCTCGACGCCCAGCTCACCAGCCCCGTGCGTTGGCGCCAGTCGCTGCAGACCCTCGCCGGTCTCGGCTACACGACCTTCGTCGAACTCGGTCCGGGCTCGGTGCTCACCGGCATGGCCAAGCGCACGGTCGACGGCGCACGCACGCTGTCGGTCGGCACGCCCGACGATCTCGACAAGATGCTCGGCGCGCTGGCCAGTCCGCCACCCGGTGCCGCACAACCGCCACCGATGGCCATCGAGGGCGAGCATCTCTTCGTCACCGAGCGCCTCGTGGTCAGCCCCGGCGCGGGCGTGTTCACGCCGCTGGCCGGCGTCGACGTCGGCACCG
>JBKJKR010000139.1:0-2508 GCA_046597135.1 Acidimicrobiales bacterium
CTCGTGAGCTAACTCCGCGCCGCCTTTGACCGCGCTGCAGATCACGAGATGGGTATTCAGAAGCTCTCCGGGTATCCCGTTACCCCTCCAGCCAACCCACCTTTACTTCTTCGTGTAGCGGTCGAGCCAGGACAGGACTTCCTCGTGCCAGAGCTTGGAGTTCTGCGGCTTGACGATCCAGTGGTTCTCATCGGGGAACTGCAGGAACCGGCTCGGGATCTTGCGGCGCTGGAGGGCCGTGAACGCAGCCATGCCGTGGGTATCCGGGATGCGGTAGTCGAGGCCGCCGTGGACGACCAGGGTCGGCGTCTTCCAGTTCTTCACGAACTCGACCGGATTCGCCTTGGTGAACTCCTCCGGCTTCTCGAACGGGGTGGCGTGGTGCTCCCACTCCGGGAACCACACCTCCTCGGTGTCGTAGTAGGCGAACCGGGTATCGAAGATGCCGGCGTGGCAGACCAGCGCCTTGAAACGATCCGTGTGTCCGTTGATCCAGTTGACCATGAAGCCGCCGTACGACGCGCCGAGCGCCGCGACCCGCCCGCCGTCGAGCCACGTGAACTTTGCGAGCGCGGCATCGAGGCCGCTCATCAAGTCCTCGTAGGGTGCGCCGCCCCAGTCACCGCTGATCGCATCGGTGAACGCCTGGCCGTACCCGGTCGAGCCATGGAAGTCGATGAACACGACGCCGTAGCCGCGGCCTGCGTAGGCCTGCGGATTCCAGCGGTAGTGGAAGTGATCGCCAAAGCTGTGCTGCGGACCGCCGTGGATAAGGAACGCGACCGGAACCTTGCCGCCCTTGTAGTCCGCGGGCTTCATCACGTAGCCCATCACGGTGTCGCCCTTGGCGCCCTTGAACGAGAACTGCTCGTAGTCGCCCCACGAGATCTTGGCGACGCGCTCCTTGTTGAAGCTCGTGAGCTGCTTGAGGTCGCTGCCGTCGGCCTTCATCGTGAAGATCTCGGCCGGCATCTTCAGTGAGTCCTTCATGAACACGAGGCGATCGCCCGCGAGGGCGACCGAGTTGTTCGTGCCCTTCTCCACGAGCACCTTCGTCGTGCCAGCGGCGAGGTCGACCGCGAAGATCGACTGCTGGCCGAGGTTGTCGGCGTACGTGTAGATCGTCTTGCCATCCTTGCTCCAGGTGATCGCCCCCGCCGAGCGATCCCAGTTATCCGCGACAACCTTGGTCTTCTTCGATGCGACGTCGTAGAGCGAGATGCGCTGGCGGTCGGCCTCGAAGCCCGGCCGCTTCATCGCGAGCAGCGCGATCGTCTTGCCGTCGGGCGAGAACATCGGATCGAAGTCGTACGCCTTGTTCCCTACCGTGATGTCGATCGCCTTGGCGCCCTTGCCGTCGGTCGACACGAGAAACACATCCGTGTTCGTGGTCCACGCGATCTCCTTGCCGCCAACACGCGCGACATAGGCGACCGACTTGCCATCGGGCGAGACCGTGACTTGATCCATGCCACCGAATGGATGGATCGGGGTGTCGGTCGTCAGGCCCGGCGTCAGGTCACGAACATCCGCGTCGCCCGACCACACGAACAGATGGCTGTACTTGCCGTCCTCCCACTGGTCCCAGTGGCGGAACATGAGCTGGTCATAGACGTGCGCCTTGGACTTCTTCTTGGCTTGCGCCTCGTCCTTCTTTACGGACTCCGCGAGCGTCTTGGCCTCGGGCCAGACGTCGACCGCAAGCACGAGCCGCTTGCCGTCGGGCATCAGCTTGAAGCCGTTGATGTCCGTGTCGAGCTTGGTGACCTGCTCGGCCTCGCCACCCGCCGGCTTGATGCGCCATACCTGCGAGCGACCCGAGCGCGTGGACATGAAATAGAGCCACTTGCCGTCGCCAGACCAGCGGCCCTCGTTGTCAACCTCGGGGTGGCTGGTGAGGCGGGTGGCGGGTGTGCTGCCGTCGACCGCGGTCACCCAGATATCGAAACGGCCCCGGTTCGCGTCGAGGTCCGTCTCGCGGACGCTGAACGCGACCCATTTGCCGTCCGGCGACACCTGCGGGTCACTGACCCTTTGCATCGCCAGCATGTCGTCGACGGTGAGGCCCTTGGCGGCCACCAGGGCAGTCGCAGCGACGGTGAAGAGGAGGGCGGCCCACATCGTCTTCGTAACGGACATGGCCGCGTACTATCACGATCGGGTACCGTCGGGCCGGTTGATGTCATCGCGCCGTGCCGCCGTTGCGGCGATCCTCGCCTTTGCCGCCTGCAGCTCGACGCCGAAGCGCGTCCGCAAGCCGGGCGAGGAGTACCTGGCGAAGATTCATGTCGACGGCAACAAGGCCATCTCGTCGGGGAACCTGATCCGCGGCCTGGCCCTCTACCGCGCCAAGCAAGGCGGCCGCGCCCTCGACGAATATCAGCTGAGCCTGGACCTCACCCGCATCGAGGGCGCCTACCAGCGGCGCGGCTATCTCGCGGTGGTGGTCGAGCCCAAGGTGACGCTCAAGGGTGACGCGGCGACGCTGACCTTCAAGGTCACCGAAGG
>JBKJKR010000190.1:0-3394 GCA_046597135.1 Acidimicrobiales bacterium
AGGGCCAGGCCAAGCTGGTCTGCATCCTGCGGCGCAACCCGGCGCTCGACCTCGCCACGTTCCACGCCCATTGGTTGAACAACCATGGCGGGCTGTTCCAGAACATCGCAGAGCTGCACGATCCGTTGTGGGGCTATCACCAGAACCACGGCATCGGCGGGCCCGACGCGGACTACGACGGGGTCACCGAGCAGTGGTTCGAGGATCTGCCGCGCTGGATCGAGTCGCTCGGCGTGCCTGCGCATCACACCACGGTCGAGCCGGACGTCGCGTACCTGCTCGATCCGGCGAGTCTGCGGTTCGTCATGGCGGGGCGGCCGACGGTCGTCATCGACGGCTGAGCGCCGCGCCATGACCACCCACTTCACTCCCGCCGAGTTGGACGCGCTGGCCCGCACGCCGCGCCGGCAGTTCGCCGACGCGTGCGCCGCGGGCGGGATCGACGCCGCAGTCGACACGTTCACCCGGCTCGCCAAGTCGTTCCGCAACTTCATCAACGGCTTCTCGGCGTTCGGGGCCGGGGTGGCCGAGTACGTGCGCGACACGCACGGCTTCGATGCAGCGGCCGCCCTCGATGCGGCCGTGTTCACCTCGGGACTGCGCGAGCTCGCGGCGCGGGGCATCGACCCCGCGACCATCGCCGACCTGGCCGATGCCGACTCCGACACCGACACGGCAGCGATCGTGCGTGGACGCTTGCTCGCGGGGGACCCCGAAGGAGCGCTGGACGCCTACGACGCATACGAGGCGCGCGTGCGCGACCTGCACGACGTCGCGGTCGGGCGCCCGGCCGCGGCCCTCACGCACGTGTACCGCACCTACGGCGTCGACGAGCTCGAGGCGTCCATCCGGCTGTGCGGCGACAAGTCGTTGTTGAACTGGATGCCGCACGACATCGCGCGGCCGGCACACGTGCGCGTGGTCCAGTGGGCGCGCATGATGTCGGGCAACTTCGCGGAGATCACGGTGGACGAGACCGACGATGCCTTCGTCATCACCCAGAACCCCTGCGGCACGTGCGGCCGGCAGGTGCTCGACGGTTGCTACGAGCCACCGATTGACTTCGCGGTCGTCACCGAACCGCATGCCATCACCTGGGATCGAGGCAACGTGCCGGTGTACCGCACGCACGTCGCGGTGATGCACGACCTCATGCCGCTCGAACGCATCGGCACCCGCTGGCCCGAGATCACGTGTCCGCAGGGCGTGCAGGGCGGCGAGTGCACCGTGGTGTTGCGCAAGTAGTCGGCGCGACGCGGGCCTACGCTTTCGCGCATGGACCTTCCGCCGCCCGACCCCAAGAAGCTGCTCGCGCAATGGATGGAGTGGGAGAAGGGTGAAACGCCTCCCGGCCGAGTGCTCAGCAACCTGAAGACGGGCGGCATGCGCGAGCTGCTCGAGCAGCTCGCGGCCGACGCCGGCTGACCGGAACCCACATGGCCACCGGGCCGCGCGGCGGCGCGCAACGGATCCCTCGCCCTGTCGCGTGGCGACCTGGTCGGCCTGCGCCCTGGGCCGAGGTACCGGCCGCGGCGCGCCGGCTCGCATTGGCCGATCTCGAACGCATGCTTCGCGAGCGCGGCCCGGGGCGACTGCGCGCCGACAACTGGCGTCCCGATGCCACCACCCGTAGATCGGCGGTGCTCGTCCCGCTCTACGAGCACGACGACGAGCTGCACGTGGTGCTCACGCGTCGGTCGTCCAACCTTCGTTCGCACACGTCCGAGGTCAGCTTCCCCGGTGGTCGCAGCGACGAGGGCGAGGCGCCGCTCCGCACGGCGCTGCGCGAGGCGCACGAGGAGATCGGGCTCGATCCAGGGCTCGTGCGCCCGATCGGCGAGCTCGACATGTTCGTCACCGTGGGCAGCGCATCGTTGGTCCACCCCATGGTGGGGGCCTTGCTCGCGCGACCCGAACTGGTGCCCGCACCCGACGAGGTCGAGCACATCCTGCACGTGCCGCTCTCCGAGCTGCTGGCCGAGGGCGTCTTCCGCGAGGAGATCTGGCCGATCTTCGACCGCGAGCGACCGATCACCTTCTTCGAGCTCTACGGCGACACCGTGTGGGGCGCCACCGCGGCGATGCTGCGCCAGCTCCTGTCGCTGGCCGTCGGCCTCACCGACGACGGCCTGACGTACTAGATGGGCTGGTTGAAGGTGTCGCAGGTGTCGGGGTCGCCGGTGTCGAAGCCGGTGTTGAACCACTTCTGACGCTGGGCCGACGTGCCGTGGGTGAAGCTCTCGGGGTTGACCCGAGCGCCGGCCGCCTTCTGGATGCGGTCGTCGCCGACGGCGGCCGCAGCATCGAGTGCCTGGGCGATCTCGCTCCTCGGGACCTTGCCCGTCTCGAACGCATGGTTGCCCCAGACGCCGGCGAAGCAATCGGCCTGCAGTTCGAGCCGGACCGAGTACTCGTTGGCCTTGCTGCGGTTCTGCTGTTGCAGTTCTCGCATGCGGGCCTCGATGCCGAGCAGGTTCTGGAGGTGATGGCCGTACTCGTGCGCGATCACGTAGGCCTGCGCGAAGTCGCCGCCCTCCGCGCCGAAGCGCGCCTCGAGATCGTCGAAGAACTCGAGGTCGATGTACACCCGTTCGTCGGGCGGGCAATAGAACGGTCCGGTCTCGGCGCTCGCCGCACCGCAGCCGCTCGACGTGGCGCCGCTGAACAGCACGAGGACCGCCGGACGGTAGGTCTGGCCGGCGTCGGCGAACAGGCCGGTCCAGAACTTCTGGACGTTGTTCTGCACGCAGTTGATGAAGGTGCCGTTGTCGGACTCGGAGGTCGCGCCCTCGCACGTGCTGCTGACGGGGGCGGTCGGCGTGCCGGACGCGGATTGCCCGGTGGGCTGGTTGAGCGAGGAGAGCACGTCGCCGAGCCCGCCCAGGCCACCCGTGCCGCCACCGCCGCCGCCGGCGAGCGTGGTGATGAGCGCGATGATCACGCCCACGATGCCGAGGCCACCCGCGCCGGCGCCGATCATGCCGCCCCGCACACCACCCGACCCGCGGCGGTCGTCGAGGTTGGAGGTGTCGGCCGAGTCGCCGCTGTCGAAATCCATCAGTGCTCGTCCTCTCGCCCCGCTCCCGAACGCTACACAAGCAACTCGGTGACCACGATCACCGTTCGGCGTGGCGACCGTCTCCATTCCCGCTCGAGGTGCGGTCTAAGCTGATTGTTTCCCCAAAATCGACGACATCGAAAAGCAGGGGTGCGGCGTGGCAGAGATCGAGATCGGCCTCGGAAAGTCCGGCCGACAGGCGTACGGGTTCGATGACATCGCAATCGTGCCGAGCCGCCGCACCCGAGATCCCGAAGATGTCGACATCGCGTGGGAGATCGACGGTCTCTCGTTCGACCTGCCGCTGATGGCCGCGGCGATGGACGGCGTCGTGAG
>JBKJKR010000459.1:0-3753 GCA_046597135.1 Acidimicrobiales bacterium
CTGCGAACTACCGGTGCTCAGGGTCAGATCGGGTGCGTCGGGCCACACCGCGTTCCCGCACGCGCCGCGGAGCGCGACGAGAACCGAGCCTCGTTCGCGCGCCCGCGCCCCGAGCCGGCGGACGTCGGTGGCCCGAACTCGCCGGGTCATGCCCACCACCACGAGGTCGAACGCGCCGAGGAGCGCCGCTACGGTGGCCGCCCACTGCTCGCCGCTGCTGATGCAGGCCACCCGCTCGAGGGTGACCCCGGCTTCGAACGCGGCGGCAAGGTTGAGCTCGGGGAGATCCACGAAGGCCACCCACGAACCCGCGTGCACCGGCGCGGCAGCCAGGGCCAGCGCTACGGACGCGGCGCCCAATCCCTCGACGGTGATGGTGATGCCCCGGCGCAGCGCACCCTCGGGGAAGAGGCCCACGAGCGACGCGGCGAGGGGCAAGGTGTGCTCGCGGGCGAGCACCACGGGCCGGACACGTTCGGCCACCACCGCGAGCCGGACGCGTCGCAGAGCCGCTTCGTCACCCGCTTCGAGCGGTTGGGCGTCGATGGCCGCGGCAGCAGAGGACACTGCGCGAGTATCGAACACCCGTTCGCATCACGCAAGTGCCGTGGTGGCGGGGGTGAGTGGGGTCGGAAGCTGGTCTGACAGCTGGCCATGCGCCATCCGGCCGGTAGGTCCTCGGGCCGGTACCATCGCCCATCGGAGGCGAGCCACCATCCGGGCATCGGCTCACCGCTGCCGTCCACGTGCAGCACTCCCCCTCGCCGTTGTGCTGCCGATGATGTCAGGGCTTGACCATGCACTTCAACATCCGTGCTTCACCACCAGGTATTTTCGATGTACATGATGTCGAGCGCTGAGCTCCAGCCGGTGGGGGTCGGGCCCCACCCCGAGCCGTGGCCGACCGACCCCCGGCTCGATCCCGAACTGCTGGCGGAGGGCGACCGCCGCAACGTGGTCGACCGGTACCGCTATTGGCGCCTCGAGGCGATCGTCGCCGATCTCGATCAGCGTCGGCACCCGTTCCACGTCGCGATCGAGAACTGGGAGCACGACCTCAACATCGGCACGGTCGTGCGCAACGCCAACGCGTTCCTCGCGAGCGCGGTGCACATCGTCGGCCGCCGCCGCTGGAACCGACGCGGCGCGATGGTCACCGATCGGTACCAGCACGTGCTGCACCACGTCGACATCGAGACGTTCGTCGCATGGTGCGCGGCGCGCGAGCTACCGGTCATCGGCATCGACAACCTTCCCGGCGCCGTGCCCCTCGAACGCACGACGCTCCCGCGCCACTGCGTCCTCTTGTTCGGCCAGGAGGGCCCAGGCCTGTCGGCGCCGGCGCGAGCCAACGCGTCACAGGTGTGCTCGATCGCCCAGTACGGCTCCACGCGCTCGATCAACGCCGGCGTGGCCTCGGGCATCGCGATGCACGCGTGGATCCGGGCGCACGCCGCTGATCCAATCGCGGCCGAACCGGACGCAGCCGAACCAGCGGCCTCCGGTCAGCCGGGCACGAGCGTCGACAGCTGACGCATCGTGCGTCCGGCGTCGGCCCGAACGGTGCCGCGCTTGTGCACGGTGCCGATCTGATCGGAGATCACGATGTCGCCGAGCCGCCAGTGATGGCAGTAGTGGCGCGACGGATGGTCGGCGTGCACGAGGAGGTCATCGAGCAGCGTGCGGCCTTCGTCGAACGGCACCTCGTCGAACTCGCGCACGAACGCGCTGACGAACAACGCCCGGCGACCCGTCTCGGGATGCGCGTACACGACCGGGTGCGGTGCACCCGCGCCGTCGTCGGGATAGGTGAGGAGAGGGTTGGCCTGTTCGGCGCGCGCCGCACGATCGTCGTCGTCGACGTCATGCGATGCGTAGGCGCCGGCGGCGTGCAAGGTGTGGCGACCCACCAATGGATCGATGCGGGCCCGGACGGGCGCGGACAACGCGTCGTAGGCCGCGTACATGTCGAGGAAACAGGTCGGCGGTCCGCCCCCTTCGGGCAACCGGTAGGCCTCGAGCACGGTGGCTGTCGCGGTGCGGGTGAGGAACGCGTAGTCGTTGTGCCACGGGATGGCGCCGCTGCCGGCCACGCCACGTTCGCGCCCCTGCGCATCGAGCTCGTTCGAGACCGTGAGGATCTCGCGCTCGTCGAACGCGATGCCGGTGTACAGCTCGGCCGCCGGGGCCACCTCGCCGAACACGAAGCCGAGCCTCGCCAGCTGTGCACCGGTGGGCCGCTGATGTCCGCGGAGCACCAGCACGTGGTGCTCGGCCAAGGCGTCGCGCAACGCCGCGTCGACTGTGGCCGATCCCGCGGCCGGGTCCCACCCCCATACGGCGGCGCCGAACGGTGCCAACGGTTCGAGCTCCATCGATCCCCCGATCAATCGAACGATGCGCGCAACTTCTCGACCGGCCGAAGGTCGAACGGGTGCCCGATCATGACGATCAGGTGCGACGCACCGGCCTCGACATAGGCGGCGGCGTTGCCGATGTCGCCCGGGTCGATGGCCACCGTGCGCTCGATCTCGGCCGGATCGCGGCCCACCTTGCGGCACCACTCGTCGAGGATCGCGTTCTTCGCCCGGAAGTTGGCCGGTGGACCGAACGTGTTCCAGGCATCGGCGTGCTGTGCGACGAGCTTCAGCGTGACCTTCTCACCGCCACCCCCGATGAGAATGGGCAACGGACCGACCGGGCCCGGCGTGAGGGCGTCGAGGCGGGCCCGGATGCGGGGCAGCGCGGCGCCGAGGTCGCGCAGCCGGCTCGGCGCCGTGCCGAACTCGAACCCGTACTCCGCATAGTCGCGCGCGAACCAACCGGAGCCGATGCCCAGGTACACCCGACCACCCGACAAATGATCGACCGTGCGCGCCATGTCGGCCAGCAGATCGGGATTGCGGTACGAGTTGCAGCCCACCAGCAGGCCGATCTGTGCGTGCGCGGTGTCGACGGCCATGGCCGACAGCAGCGTCCAGCCCTCGAAGTGGGAAGCGTCGCCCGGGCCGTACAGGGGGAAGAAGTGATCCCAGGTCCAGATGCTGTGCACGCCCATCGCGTCGGCGGCCTGCCACGCGGCTCGGAGGTCACCGATCGTCGTGCCCTGCGGGTGGAGCTGGACGCCGATCTTGATCGAACCCATGGGAGATCTCCTCGGCGGTGAGACGACCGGCGGTCGCAAGGGTCCGCGGCGGAGGCCGAACAACCTTCGCAACCGGCTCATGCGGTCGGTCACTCGGCGGGTGGGCCGAGCAGTTCCTCGTCGGTGGGCGGCAGCACGCCCGGCAGGTAGTACGTGTACAGACCCTCGATGATCTGCTGGATGCCATCGGTGCCGGTCTCGGCCAGCTCGATGGTGATGACGCTGCCGTTGATGTGCACGGTCTTGATGCCACCCCGGTCGAACAGGCGGCGGGCCAGCACGTCGGGTGGGCGCACGGCGCCGGCGTCGGGCGCACCCGAGTACGACTCGTGGCCCATGCCGGTGAGCACGCGGTTGATCTCGTACCGCACCACGCCAGAGCGTGATGACGGCTTCTCGATGACGGTGACCTGCTGTCCCATAGCGCCGCCGATGCTACTCGTCCCGCTGGCTCAGGCAGGAGTCCGGGCTGATGCGGCGCGCAGGACCCACACGCCCAGGCCCACGGTGACGAGCGCGAGCACGGTGTGCACCACCGTGAAGCCGACCGGGTGGTCGCGGACCACGATGGTGGTCGCCCGGATGAGCCAGTAGACGATGCTCACGAG
>JBKJKR010000537.1:0-6107 GCA_046597135.1 Acidimicrobiales bacterium
AAGATCGCGATCGACGACTTCGGCACCGGGTACGCATCGCTCGCGTACCTCACCGATCTGCCGGTGCACAGCCTCAAAATCGACCAGCGATTCGTCAAGCAGCTCCTCGACGGACGCCAGGACGCGGCCATCGTCACGTTCAGCATCGATCTCGGGCGCTCGTTGGGTCTCGTCGTGGTGGCCGAGGGCGTCGAGGACGCCGCGACGCTGCAGCGGCTCGCCACGCTCGGATGCGATCTGGCCCAGGGCTATCACCTGGCGCGGCCCATGGACGCCGCAGCACTGGTGGAGTGGATCGAGTCGTTCGACCCGGCCGCCAGTGGCCTTGTGATCGATGCCGAGGTGCGCACATGAACCGAGCTTGGGACGTCATCGGGTGTGCGGTCGTTCTCATGGTCACCGCCGCCGGTTGTCGTGGCGCCGATGCGCCACCGGCGTTGTCGATCATCGATCTCGGACGTGACGCGGGGAGCAGGATCGCGGAGGTCGACCCGGCGCGCCGGGACGTGATCCCTGCGTCGACGTTGCGCTTGAACCTCGAACAACTGCTGGCCGGACACGGCGTGAGCGCCACGGCGATGATGCGATCGGTTGCGACCGGTGCCGACGACGTGACTTGGCGCCTCGACGCGTTGGCGGGCAACACCGCGGATCTGACCGCCGCGATCGGACTCGTGTACGGGCCGGTGGGTGCGCGTGCGTTCGACCAACTCTGGTCGCAGCACACCCAGGCGTTCCTCGACTACGCGGCGGCCGGTTCCGACGAGGCCCGAGCGACGGCGCGAGCCCACCTTGTCGACTACGAGCACGACTTCGCGAGTTTCGTGGCCACGGCAACCGCGGGCGGTGTGCCCGCAGCAGCCGTGCGGGCCATGCTCGATCAGCACAACGATCAGATGCTGGGTCAGCTCGACGCGATCAGAGAACGCGACGCGGCTGGTGCCGCAGATCTCGCTGTTGCTTCGATCGACTACCTGTCGACCATCGGGGCTGCGCTGAGCGGTGGATTCGCGGCGCAACAGCCGGCAGCCTTTCCCGGACCGGTCGACGACGCGAACATCGCGTATTGCTCGTTGCTCGGGCGCCAGATCGCGGCACGTGCGGCCCTCGTCTCGGTGCCGGTGCAGCCGATGGACGGACGGCTGCGTGCCGCGTCCACGAAGCGTGCGCCGGAGCTCCCGACCGCGATCGGCGCGCTCGAGCCGACAGACCGTCTCGCACAGCAACTGTCGGCTGCGTTCGAGCGCGCCGAGGCCGGCGACGCGGACGCACAGCAAGCGGCGCTCGACGCCGTTGCCGTCGGGTACGAGGTCGCCCGCGCACAACTGCGCTGACGCTCGGCTGCGCTGACGCGGCGGATCGGAGAGCGTCGTCAGCCGGCGAGCGAGTCGGCCGCGACCACGGTGCACGTGGGCGTGGCCGGCTGTGTCTCGGGCAGCAGGAACCGCCAGAAGATGTCGCCGCGGCGGTGACCCTGGGTGCTGATCCAGTTCGGGACCCCTGGGTCGCGGTCGGCGATGACGATCCGGAACCGGCGGTCGGCGTCCGTCTGGATCTGCGCCGAGTTCAACGAACACCGTTGGTTCACGAAGTCGAGGGTCTGCATGTGCACGTTCCACAACGTGACGTTGGCGAACACGCACGGGGGCAACGTGCCCTCCATGACCAGTGCATCGTCAGGGCCGAGATCGAAGCTCCCCGTGGAGTAGTAGATGTCGACCGCCCCGGCGGCGTCGACGTCGGCGTTGCGGAAGCTCCACGGTGTGCCCACGCTGTTCGGGGTGTTCGAGCGGAAGGGCACGGTGCCTGACGCGCCGAAGACCCGGAGCGAGAGCGTGGTCGACCGTACGAAATCGGTCGCGGCCCGCAGGCGTGCGGCGAACGTTGCGTCATCGAGCGGTGCCGGTGGACCCGGGTCCTCGAGCGGTTCGATCGCGATCTGCACGGCGATCGTCGGGTCGGTCTGCGCCGAACGCTCGCGAAGGTAGTAGTTGCGCACAAGAACGAGGCGTGCGGCGGGATCGAGTGGGATCCAGTTGCCGGGGTGCTCCACCGGGGACAGGACGATCTCGAACGTTCCGTCGTCGGCAACGACGAGGTCGCGGTCGTTGCGGTCGGCCAGGACCTTGCCGTTGATGCCACCCGCCGGGTCGGCGCCGTGAACGGTGAAGGAGATGTAGGTCTGTTCGTCACGCCGTCCGGTGATGCGATAGGAGCGGTCGCCCCGGATCACGGCCTGCTGGTAGATGGCGTCCGCGTTGTCGCCGAGGAACTTCCGCGCCGGCGACACGATGTTGCTGAACCGAGGCCGCTCCGCGTCGCCTTCGGCAAAGAGCTCGGCACCCTCGGACAGCAGTTGCGTGACGTAGCGGAAGCCCTCGACGACATCGAGCTCGTCGGTGAAGCGAGCGGGGGACAGGACGTACTCGTCGCGGATCTCACCGAGCAGGTCGATGAGCTGGTTGAACGCCTCGGTGGTCAGCGGTGCAGGTGCCATGTGAGAAGCGTTCCACGTCAGCGGCTTGCGTGCTGCAGGGATCGAGCCCAGAGCCGCGAGCCGTTCGCCGTCGAGGAAGTTCAGCGATCCTCAACCGAGTCGCGCCACTGACCGTCCTTGGGTTCGGTCTCGATCCTCGTCTCGCGGCTCCCGGAGGAGAAGCCGGGTGCAGGTGTGGCTGCGACGAGGGTGACGCTGCCTGCGCTCTGTCGAACGGTGACGGTGCCGCCCTTGCCGGCCAAGGTGTGCGCGACGGCGGTTCCCTCGGTGCCCGGGCGAAGCGTGGTGGAGGTCGACGAGGTGCTCGACGAACCCGAGCCGGAGACGTTCTCGGTGCGCCGGTCGCAGATGCGGATGCGGACCTGCCGTCCTCGAACTCGGCGTTGAAGTCGACGCGTGCGCCACCCGCGAGGAACGACAGCTCGACCTGGCGGGCGTTGTCGCGCTCCACCCGCACGACCCAGCCCACCTGAAAGTACGGCGCGACGGTGACACGGCGACGTTGACCATCACCGATCACGGCCCGGCATCGGGCACGAGCTACCGCAGCGCGGCACGAGCTGCCGCTCGACCGGGTTGGGACTCGACATCTCACGGCGCACGGCGATGAGGGTGGGCTGGAGGTCGAGCTGCGGTTCCCGTTGGTCGGTCAGTCGACGGAGTAGCGGGCCTGCAGCTCGTACTTGACGACCTTCCCCGTCGGGTTGCGCGGCAGCACCTCGACGATCTCGAGTCGCTCGGGCAACTTGCGCCGCGTGAGCCCGACAGCGAGGCAGTGCTCGCACAAAGCCTCGAGCGACGGCGCAGGCCGGCCGGCGGCCACCACCACAACAGCGCACACCAGCTCGCCGCGCTCGCGGTCGGGCAGCGCGATCACCGCCACGTCGGCCACCGCGTCGTGGGTGAAGAGCAGATCCTCGATCTCCTTGGCAGAGATGTTCTCGCCCTTGCGGATGATGATGTCCTTCACCCGTCCGGTGACGGTGAGCACGGCACGTTCGTCGAGCCGGCCGAGGTCGCCGGTGCGATGGAAGCCGAGCTCGTCGAAGGCGCCCGCATCGTCGGACGGGTCGAGATAGCCCTTGAAGATCATCGGACCACGCACTCGGATCTCGCCGATCTCGCCGGCACCGCACACTCGGCCGTCGAGGTCGACGATGCGGATCTCGGAGTCGTCGAGCGCGTAGCCGTCGGTCACGAGGACGTCCTCGGGGTCATGGACCGACGAGTGCGCGGCGGTCGGGCACTCCGTCATGCCGTAGCCGGTGGCGAGCACCACCCCGAGCACGTCGCGCACCTCGGCATGGATGGTCGGTGGCTTGGGCGCGCCGCCGCCGAGAAGCGCACGCAGCGCAGGGAACAGGCGCCGCTCCGGGTGCTTGCGTTGTTGGTCGACGTAGGTCATCCAGAACACCGGGCCGGCGCCCGCCATGGTGACGCCTTCGCGGGCCATGAGCGCGCAGGAGGACTCGGCTTCGAACGTCTCGACGAGGATGTGCGCGTAGCCGGCCATGAGGCCACCGAGCAGGAACGCGATGCCGCCGATGTGGGTGACGGGGAACACCAACGCGTTCCGATCGTCCGGGCGTGCGTCGAAGCGCAGGTTCATGCGGTGCGCGCACGCCGCGACCGCCCGATCGGTGTGGAGCACGCCCTTCGGGTTCGCGGTGGTGCCCGACGTGTAGAAGATCCAACGAATGGTGTCGGTGTCCGGTGGCTCGAACGGCGCGAGCGTGGCGGGATCCGCTTCGGGCAACGCCCGGTCGGCGATGAGCACCTCGACCGTCTGCGGGACCTGGGTGATGACCCGCTGGGCGAGCGCCGGATAGTCGTACCCGCGCCACGGGCCGGGGCAGATCAGCAGCTCGGCGCACGTCTGGCCGAGGATGAACCCGACTTCGCGATCGCGCAGTATCGGTATCAGCGGGATCTGCACTGCGCCGAGCCGGGCGAGTGCACCCGCCAGCACCAGCGCTTCGATCCGCGTGGGGAGCATCCACGCGACCCGCGAGTCGCGGCGCACGCCGAGCTGCTGCAATCCGGCCGCCGTGGCAAGGCATGCCTCGTGGTAGGCGCCGAAGGTCATGCGGCACCCGTCGCTGTCGACAGCGAACAGCGCGTCGGGGGTGAGCGTGGAGCGGGCGTCGACGAGGTGCCACGCGGGCAGTTGGTCGGGTGTCGCATGCAGAACGTGGGCCGGCTCGTCGGACATCGGCGGGAGGATACTGTTGCGCCATGACCAGTACCGAGGAGCGCAACATGGCGGGCGCAAGGCTGAAGAACATCGGTGATCCGATGAACGCGCCGAACCTGACGCCACCCCTGACCCCTCAGGCCGAGGTGGCGCTGCTGGCGCGTGCGCTGCACCGCGAGGGCTACGACGATCACATCGCCGGTCACATCGCCTACGTGCAGCCCGACGGCACCTTCCTCGTGAACCCCTTCGAGGTGCCGTGGGACGATGTCCGCTCGTCGGACATCATGCGGATCGACGCCGAGGGCAACGTTCTCGAGGGCGACCGCTGGTCGGCGAGCCGAGCATTGCGAATGCACCTCGCCCTGCACCGGCGGCGCCACGACATGAACGTGTCGGTCCACAACCATCCTCGTTACGCGACGATCTGGTCCGATCTCAAGCGCATCCCGCCGGTGTACGACCAGACATCGGCCCTGGTCGACCACGACATAGCGCTCTACGAGGAGTGGGGCGGGCTCGTCGGCGAGTGGGAGAGCGCCGAGAAGGTGGCCGACGCGATCGGCGAGAAGTCGGCCGCCCTGCTCGCGCACCACGGTGTGTTCGTGTTGGGCCGCGGCATCGCCGATGCGTACATCCGCTGCATGGCTCTCGAGTGGAGGTGTCGCAACGCGTGGATGGTCGAGGCCATCGGCGGCGGCGTCCCCATGCCGCGCGCACAGAGCGACGTCCTGGCCGATCGCATCAACGCCGTCGGCTACTACTCGCTGTGGGAGGCGATGGTGCGACGCGAGTTGCGCCACGACCCGTCGGTGCTCGACTGATCCGCACCGATACCATTCGGGTATGCCGGTTCAGCGCAAGTCCACCCAACCCGGCGGCATCACCGGAGCGAACGGCCAGCCGCACCTCGAGCTCGAGATCGACGGTCTGAAGATCTCCAGCGCCCCTCCGGCGAAGGACGCGCCCGCGAAGGTCCGGCCCCGTCCCGACAACGCCGCGGCCGGCGACCCCGAGTCCGAAGTCTGAACAGCGACCTGCGGGCTCAGCCGGCGCCGCCCATGAGCTCGATGACCGTGAGCGGGCCCGCCATCTCGAGGCTCCGGTCGAGTCCGGGCATCTGCTCGGAATCGAGGTCGTAGCGCTCGGCCAGGGTGAAGCCGAGCCCGTCGCAGTAGAAGCGGATGGAGGCCTCGATGTCCGATACGCAGATACCGGCGTGGGACGGGGTGTAGACGATGTCGTCAGCCATCGCGGGAGCGTAGCCCGCCACCGAGGTGTGGCCCGCGGGCCGCGGTGCTCAGACGAGCGTGAGGACGCTCCGTGCGTCGGTTGCGCCGTTGGACATCGACGCGAACGCCTCGCCGACCTGCTCGAGCGGCATGGTGCACGTGACGAGCTCGTCGAGCAGCAAGC
>JBKJKR010000611.1:0-6752 GCA_046597135.1 Acidimicrobiales bacterium
GGTGGGCTCGTCGAGCAGCAGCACCTTGGGGTCGTCGACGATGGCGCGCGCCAGCTCGAGCAGCCGGACCTTGCCGATCGACAGGCGGCCGGCCGCTTCGCCCGCTAACGCCGAGAGGCCGCATCGAGCGACGGCGTCCTGGGCCTTGGCGCGTCGTTCGCGCTCTCGACTGCGCCGGCTGGGGAGCGCGAGCACGTCCGCGACGATGCCCCCGCCACCCCCGCGGTAGTCGAGCGCCGCGAGGACGTTGTCCTCGACGCTCAGCCAGCCGAACGGTTGTTGGCGCTGGAACGTGCGGCGCATGCCGTTGCGGCTGCGCCACACCGCCGAGCGGTTGGTGATGTCGTTGCCTTCGTAGATGACCCGGCCCGACGTGGGCACGCGCATCCCGGTGATGGTGTCGAACAGCGTGGTCTTGCCCGCACCGTTCGGCCCGATGAGCCCGCGGATCTGGCCCGGTGGCACGGACAAGGACGCGGCGTTCACCGCGACCACGCCACCGAACCGCACCGTGACGCCGTCCACGTGGACGAGCGCGGCACTCGAGCTCATTCGTTCCCCCATCGGCCGTTCGCCCCTGCACCCCGTCGACTCCGACGGTGGGCCGAAACCCTAGTAGATGTGACTGACGTCAAGCCACGTTGCGGTGCATTGTTCGCGTTTCCCGAAGTGGGGCCGAACACCGGGAAGAATCACACCACCGACAGGTTTTCGAACACCGCGTCGCCCGCTACCAGATCGTCGATCTCGACGGTCGCGAACCCGAACTCGGCGAGCAGCTCACGGCTGTGCTGGCCGACGAGCGGTGGTGGCCCCCACACCACCGCCGGGGTCTCGGAGAAGTCGATGGCGAGCCCGCTGTGCTCGAACCGGCCGAGCTCGGGGTGGTCGTAGGTGACGGTACGGCCCGCGGCGCGCATCGCCGGGTCGTCGAAGAACTCCTCGGCGAACCGCTCGGCCGAGATCTCGCACGGCACGCCGACCGTGTCGAGCGCGGCGAACCAATGGGCGGCCGGCCGCGTGGCGAGCTCGGTTGCCAGACCCTCGCGCAGCGCACGGTCGGCCGCGGCCCGGCCTGCTGCGGTCGCGAATCGTTCGTCGAGCCCGAGCGCCGGCAACACCGAGTACAACCGCCTCCAGTGCTCGTCGGTCAGGACGGCCAAGCACAACCACGCATCGGCGGTGGCGTAGATCGCATACCCGGCGCTGATGCCCGTCTGCATCGCGTCGAGGCGTGGCCGCGGGAGCCCCACCCCGTCGGCGGTGGTGGCGGCGTACGACGTGGCAAGCATCGCGGCGTTGAGGATCGAGGTGTCGACGCGCTGCGCGACGCCGGTCTTCGCGCGGTGATAGAGCGCTTGGATGACACCGATGGCCGACAGGAAACCGTTGCCGGTGTCGCCCATCGACGTGAGGCTCCAGAACGGCGCGCCGCCGTCGGCACACCCACCGTCTTCGTATTCGGTGCCGGCGAGCGCGTTGCCGGTCTGGTCGTTGGCCGGGCTGTTCGACCGTGGGCCGTCCTCGAAGCCCCTCGTGTGGCAATAGATGATGTCGGGGTTCACGGCTCGCATGGAGGCTTCGTCCACGCCGAGCCGGAGCGCGGCCGAAGCGCGGATGTTCATGTGCACGACGTCGGCCTGATGCACCAGCCGGTGCAAGGTGGCCATGCCGGCTTTGGACTTGAGATCGATGCCGATGCTGCGCTTGCCCCGGTTGGCGCCCATCGCGATGTGCGTGCAGTGCCACCACGGATCGCGCCGGGCGTTGACCTTGATGACCGTGGCGCCGAGATCGGCAAGGATCTGGGTCCCGAAGGGTCCGGCCACGGCGAAGCCCAGGTCGAGCACGACCACACCGGCCAGCGGGTGGGCGGGCGCGTCGGACACCGCCTCGGATGCCCCTGCGCCCACGGCTCGACCGCGGGGTGCGGTGTCGTGCCCGAGCTCGGCGCGGACCTCTGCGGTGTGCGCGCCCGGAGCGGCGGCCGGGCCTTGAACGCGACCCGGGGTCTCGCTCAACCGGTACACGATCCCCACCTGGCGCAACGGTCCGAGCTCCGCGTCGTCGAGGTCGACGACCACGCCCTCGTCGAACAGCGCCCGGTCGCCGAGCCCCTCCTCGGGCGAGCGCACCTGTCGGAGCGGCACCCCGTACTCGGTCGCCACCTGCTCCCATGCCGCACTCGGGAAACGGGCCGTCGCGGCGGCCATCTCGGGGTAGTAGTGCGCGAGGACGACGATGTTCTCCGGATCGTTGCCGACGCGGTCCGGGTCGTTGCGCACGTTCGTGATGCCGCGCCGCGAGGCGAGGTGGTCGCCGTCGGCGCTCGACAACACGAACATCGGGTTCGGTACCCAGTGGTGCACCCACCGGTCGTCGGCGCAACGGAAGTGCCCCTTCGGCGCGCGGCTGTCGGTGATCCACATGCGGTACCCGGTGGCGAGCGGCTTCTCGACCCGCTGCCACTTGCCCATGGTGAGCGTCATCGCCGCCTGCAGCAGCGATGTCTCGACGAGTTGGCCGCGTCCCGTCGTGAGCCGCACGTGCAGTGCCGCACTGATGCCGGTGGTCGCAAGGTACGCGGCGCACAAGCTCGGCCATGCGGTGTACGTGAAGATCGGTCCGCTGCGTGGCGCGCCGGGTGCCATGCCCGCCGGAAGCTCGAGGTCGGGCGCCGGTGGCTCGATCCCGTGGATGTGGTCGATCGCGCCACCCATCCACGAGCGGTTCTCCCACTGGAGGCCGGTGCGAGCCGCGACCAGCGCGTCGTAGGCCGGTCGTTGCTCGTGTCGGTTGGCGCGCCCGTAGCCGGTGATCGCACAGGTGATCGTGGCGGGATTCGCCGCAGCCGTGGTGCCATGGTCGAGTCCGTAGCGTTCGGCCACGCCGGGCCGGAAGGTTTGCACCACGACGTCGGCGCGCGCGGCGAGCGCCTGCACATCGGCGAGGTCCTGCGCGTCGTGCAGGTCGAACTGTGTGCGGCGCTTCCCGCGCGCCCACACGCGCGCACCCGCCCAGGCCTCGAGCGGGTCGTCACCCGGTGCTTCGACGCGCGTCACCCGCGCGCCGTTGTCGGCCAGGAGCATCGTGGTCAACGCACCGGCCATGCCCCGCGTGAGATCGAGCACCTCGAGCCCGTCGAGAACGCTCCGTGACGCACCTGTGCTCATCCGCACCCCCCGAACGTATCCAAACACTATAGGGAAATAACCCTAGACGTGTTGGGACCAGCGTCGTACGATGTGACGATGGCATCGCCGCGCACCCCACGCACTGCTCCGAAGCCCACCCGCACGATCACTCCGGAGCGCGTCGTGGCGGTCGCGCTCGACGTTGCCGACAAGGAGGGCCTGCGCGCCGTCACGCTCGGACGTGTGGCGCGCGAGCTCGGCTGTCACGTCACATCGCTCTACACCCACATCGGGTCGATCGACGACCTCTTCGAACGAATGGCGCTCGCCGCCATGACCGAACTTGCCGACGAGCTGTGGTCGGTAGCGCTCGGTCGCTCGGGCGACGAAGCGGTGCTCGCCATAGCGCACGTGCAGCGCGCATACAGCGGCCGCCATCCCGGGAGGGTCCAGGCCATGCACGCCAGCCCGGGCAGCGGCATCCCGGCGGTCGACGACGCAGCGCTCCGACTGGCCGAACCCATCCGCGCGGTCCTGCGCAGCCATGGTCTCGACGAGACCCAGGTGCGCCACGCGCACCGCATCTTCAGTGCGATGACGCGCGGCTTCGTCCAAGGCGAAGCGTCGGGCACCTACGCAAAGGGCGCGGCCGACGCCACGTTCGACCACATGGTCGAGCTGTTCCTGCTGGGTCTCCGCAGCGGCGACTGGCCCAGCAAGGCAGCGCGACGCAAATGACCACGCTGATATCGGCCGACTCGCACGTGGCCATCAAGCTCGAGGACATCCGTGCCCGCGTGCCCAGGGCCCTGCAGGCGCCGTTCGATGATGCAATCGCCGCGAATCTCGCCGCCGACAACGCGGCGCGCGGCGGGCGGGTGCTCGCGCTCGACTCGTGGGACATGGAAGCCATGCGCGATCCCGGATACCACGATCCTGCGGCGCGACTCGCAGCCATGGACCGCGACGGTGTGTGGGCCGAGGTCTTGTACAGCGAGGTGAGCGCGTTCCGGCACTTCGGGCTGGTGCAGGGCGACTGGCGCCCGATCGCCCGCGGGTTCATCGATCTGCTCAGCGAGTTCGCCGCGCACGATCCCGACCGCCTGGCCGTGAGCTACCAGGTGCCGGTGCTCGACATCGACTACGCGGTCGGCGAAGTCGTTCGGCTCGCCGGGCTCGGCGCGCGCTCGATCCACCTGCCGAACCACCCGAGCGAGCTCGGCCTCGCCGAGTACCACGATCCGTCCTACGACCCGCTGTGGGCGGTGTTGTCCGAGACCGGGATCGCGATTACGCATCACCTCGGCAACCGCCCGTACCTGTTCGACCTGTTGCGACGCGACCCGACCCCGCAGGCCGCGATCTTCACCTCGATGCCGGCGTTCGCACTTGCCGAACCGTTGGCGTGGTGGATCCTCACGGGCACCCTCGAGCGCTTCCCGAAGCTGAAGATCGTCTTCGTCGAACCGAACCTCTACTGGATACCGGGGTTCCTGCAGGGCCTCGACCGCAAGGCCGACGGGCGCTACGACCTACCGGGCCTCACGATGAAGCCCAGCGACTACTGGCACCGCAACATGGCCGCCACGTTCGTCGACGACGAGATCGGGCTGTCGCTTCGTCACCACATCGGCGTCGAGAACATCTTGTGGTCGACCGACTTCCCGCACCCGGCGACCACCTGGCCGAACTCGCGCGAGGTGGTCGAGCGGCAGTTCGTCGGCATCCCCGCGGCCGAGCGAGACCTCATGGTGCACGCCAACGCGGCGCGGCTCTACAACCTCTAGGCCCGGCGCCGAGGCCGCTCCCGCACGGCGTCAGTCGGCGAGCCAGTCAGCGAGGTCTGCGTCCTCCCAGTCGTCGGGGCCGTACACCGTGCGCGGCAGCGGCGTCATCACGTGCGTGTCTCCACCCACGACGTACTCGGCCGACGCACGCTCCCAGGCGACGATGCGGTCGTCGGCTTCACCCTCGTCGCAGAGCCCGCGTGTGGTGTCCCGGTTCTGCCGCAACCGCACCTGGTCGGCGATGGACGTGGCCCACACCATGATGACCTCGTGCTGGTTCGACATGACCTCGTACAGGCCGGTCGGACGGTGCCCGTAGTCGGCCATCAGCGGAACACGCTGCTCGTTCACCGCGGCCAGGAAGTCGAGCGCGCTGCCTGGCCGAACGGTCAGGATCTCGTTCACGAACAGCGTGCCGCGGATGCCGGCGGCCGCGATCTCCTCGGTGGACGGACTTCCCGGGACACCGCCGCACAGGCGATCGAACCCACCCGAACGCCACTTGGCGGCCTCGTCCCACCAATCGCCGTAGAACGCCTTGCGTCGCTTGAGGTTCATGCGGTCGACGTTCGACGCCCAGCCCTTCCACCCGCGCGAACCGATGTCCCAGATGTTGATGACCTGCGGCCACCGGCCCCCGCCCGCCGCGCACACGTAGAAGCTGCCCTGCAACCCGAACATCTCGGGCATGCGCAGAACCGGGTCCTTCCAGAGATGTTCCATGTAGTCGTACTGGCCTTGGCCGACCACGTCGACCACCTCGTACAGGTACAGGTCTCGTGCGGTCATCGTGATGCCTCGAAGGTCTCGCCCACGAGCTCCTCGCTCATGGCCCACAGGCGTTGCGCGCTCTCGGGATCGCGGGCATACGGCGCGTGCGTCGTGCAGATCGCGCAGTCGGCGAGGTAGGTGCCGCCGTGCCCGTCGAGCTCGGTGGCGGTCGCCGCCCACACCGTGGTCGCCGCCCCTTGCTCGATCGACTTGTACGTCGCCGGCGCCCCCGATGCGCTCGCCGAAGCGGCGATGCGCGAGCGCAGCAGCTTCATGTCGTCGCGGGTCATGTAGCGCCCGAGCTCGGTCACGATCATGCCCGGGTGCACCGCGAACGACTGCACGCCACGCGAGGCGAGGCGTCGATCGAGCTCGACCGTGAAGAGGATGTTGGCGGTCTTGGCCTGGCCGTACGACTCGAACTTGTCGTAGGGCCGCGAGTGGTAGTTGGGGTCGTCCCAGATGATGTCGGACGAGCCGTGGCCGCCCGAGCTGAGGTTGACGATCCGCGCCGGCGCGGCCCCCAGCACGGACGCCAGCACATGGTTCGTGAACACGAAGTGCCCGAGGTGGTTCGTTCCGAACTGCAGCTCGAAACCGTCGGCGGTGCGTTCGAACGGGGTGTACATCACGCCGGCGTTGTTGATGAGCAGATCGACCGTGGGATGCGCGTCGCGGATCGTGGCCGCGGCCGCTCGAGCGCCGGCGAGCGAGGTGAGGTCGAGCTCGACGTGCGAAACCGACGCACCGGGGTGACGCTCGTGGATCCTGGCGATGGCCGCCTGGTGCTTCTCGGCGTTGCGCCCCGCGAGCACCACCGTTGCACCGACGGAGGCGAACGCCCGCGCGGTCTCGAGGCCGATGCCGGTCGACGCCCCGGTGATGACGGCAACCCTGCCGTGCAGGTCGACGCCCGCGATGACGTCGTCGGTGGTCGTGTCAAAGCCGAACGTCATGTCGTTCTCCGGGTCATGTGGTTCTCCAGGTGATGGACCGACGGTGCGCGTCGGTCAGCGGAATGCGGGGATGACCTCGTCGACGAGCAGCCGTTGGTTCTCGG
>JBKJKR010000244.1:0-7168 GCA_046597135.1 Acidimicrobiales bacterium
ACCGGCACGCCGTCGGCCGCCTTCTCGCCAAGCACGTCGCTCATCACGTCGACGGCGACAGGGTCGAGCCCGGAGAACGGCTCGTCGAGCACCAGCAGCCGGGGCTCGTGCACCAAGGCGACGGCCAGCTGCACGCGCTGCTGGTTCCCGTGCGAGAGGTCCTGCACGGCGCTCGTGAGACGTTCGCCGAGGCCCAGCCGCTCGAGCCACGACGCCGCACCCTCGCGGGCCTCGCGGGCACTCAATCCGGCGAGTCGCCCGAAGTACGTCACCTGCTCGTGGACCTTCATGCGCGGGTACAGACCACGTTCTTCGGGCATGTAACCGATGGTTCGTCGCGCTGCGTCGTCGATCGGCCGGTCGTTCCAACGCACACCACCCGCCGCGACGGCCACCAGCCCGAGGATCGCTCGCATGGTGGTGGTCTTGCCGGCGCCGTTCGGTCCGAGGAAACCGACCATCTGACCGGGTTCGACGCGGAAGCTCATGCCCGCGAGTGCGCGCACGGTTCCGAAGGAGACATGGAGCTCCTCGACCGCGAGACCGTTCATCGGGGCGACCGTAGCGGTCGTATGCCGTCGTGGTGCCCGCGGATGCGCCAAATCGATTGACTCTCCCGCCGCGTCGCTCCGCACCGAGGTCTGCTGGCCGGTGCGCCACACCGAGCCGGTAGCTGGCGGCGTGGCGTGAGGCGCGTCCGGAGCGACCCGCGGCGCGAGTGGCGACGCCGGGCGTGACGCGGATGGATCGCCCGGGCCGAGGACGTGCGCACCAATGGTTTGGTCCGCGACGAGCTGCAGGCCATTCTGCGAGCGCCGCGAGGTGAGCAGCCCCTAGCCTCACCGGTGGTCGTAGGGGGATCTCATGTTGCTCGAGGGCAAGGTGGCGCTCGTGTCCGGTGCGGGCGCGGGACTCGGTCGTGCGGTCGGATGTGCGCTCGCCGCACACGGGGCGCAGGTGGTGTTCAGCGACCGCGACGCTGCCGCGGTCGACGCCTCGGTGCGAGCGGTAGCCGACCAAGGGGGCGACGCACGCGGCGTGGTCGCCGACATCGTCGATCGAGCGGCGTGCGATCGTGCGGTTGCCGAAGCGGTCCGTACGTACGGCCGCCTCGATGTGCTGATCAACGACGCGTACGACGGCGGCGACTATCGGCGTTTCGCCGATGCCGACCTGGCGAGCTGGCGACGCACGTCCGAGGTGAACGTGTTCGGCACGCTCACCATGACCCAGGCGGCGCTCGGCGCGCTGCAGGCTTCGGGTTCGGGCCGCATCGTCATGGTGTGCACCCACGGGGTCGAAGTGATCCAACCGTCGTTCGGTGCGTACACCGGGTCGAAGGCGGCCCTCGCGCATCACACCAAGTTGCTGGCCGCCGAACTCGGCGGCGACGCCATACGGGTCAACGCCGTCTTTCCCGGGCCCATATGGGGTCCGAACCTGCAGGCCTTCCTCGACTCCGAGGCCCGCGCCGCCGGCGTCGAGCCCGAAGCCGTGTACGCCGCGTTCCGTTCGAAGAACGCGATGGGGCAGTTCGTCACGGCCGAGGCGGTGGCCGACTGCGTCGTGTTCCTCGCGTCGGACCTCTCGCGTACCTTGACCGGCCAGGCGCTCTACGCGAACGCCGGCGAGAGCTTCCACTAGTGCGGGTGCGGTGCACCTCGTGCGCGTTCCCCCCGCTCGCGGGTCGTAGGCTGTACCGGTGCGTTTGCGAGTCAATGAACCCTGCTTCTGCGGCAGCGGGGCCAAGCTGAAGCGTTGCCATCTCGATCGGCGGCGCCTGGTACGTGCCCCCGTCACGATCGGCCTGGTGAGCCCTCGGCGCGCCGTGCCCGACTCGGTGGCCCGGCCGTCCTACGTCGACGGGGGTCGCATCGGCCCCTCGACCGCGCAGATCCAGGATGCGGAGTCGCTGGTACGACTCCGTGAAGCATGTCAGGTTGCGGCCGACGTGCTGCTCGAAACGGCGGCCGCGGTGGCACCAGGCGTCACGACCGATCAGCTCGACTCGGTCGCCCACGCGGCCTACCTGTCGCGACGCGCATATCCCTCGACGCTCGGCTACCGGGGCTTCCCCAAGTCCATCTGCACCTCGGTGAACGAAGTGATCTGTCACGGCATCCCCGACGATCGTCCGCTGCAGGCGGGCGACATCGTCAACATCGACGTCACGGCCTTCAAGAACGGCATGCACGGCGACACCTCGGCCACGGTGCTCGTCGGCGACGTCGACGCGTCGACCGCGCAACTGGTCGAGACCGCCCGCCTCGCCACGCTGGCCGGCATCGCCGCGATCGCACCGGGGCGACCGGTGCGGGCCATCGCCGAGGCCATCGTTCCCTACGTCGACGCGTTCGGCTACGACATCATCGCCGAGTACGGCGGTCATGGCATCGGCCGCGTCTTCCACGGATCGCCGCACGTGAACCACACCATCGAGCCCCGCGACCGTGCATTGCTCAAGCCGTGGATGTCGCTCACCGTCGAGCCAATGCTCACCTCGGGCGTGCCGACGTTCCATCAGGGCCACGACGGCTGGACCGAGTTCGCCGACGACGGCCTGCCCTCGGCGCAGTTCGAGCACACGATCGTGGTCACCGAGAGCGGCGTCGAGATCCTCACCGTCACGGCCGACGGCCGGTCGTTGGTGGGCACGCTTCCCGCGAGCTGACGGCGGGCATCCGCCAGGGCGCTACCGTGCGCCCATGTCTCGTCCTGCGATCCCGCGCCGCCACGATCTGCCGATGACGCCGGCCGCCATCGAGGAGCTGGTCCGGGCGAGCGGTGGGCGGGTCACTTCTGGGCGGCGCGCCGTGATCGATGCGCTGCTCTCGAGCGACAGCTGGCTCACGGCCGACGACGTGCTCGTCGCGGTGCGAGGTGCGTGGCCGCGGGCAAACGAGGCAGCGGTGTATCGAGCGCTCGAGTCGCTCGAGCAGCTCGGGGTGATCTGTCACACCCACCTCGGCCACACCGCATCGCACTGGCATCTGGCCACCGACCCGCGCCAGTCGCTGGTGTGCGAGACGTGTGGGCGTGTGGTGCTCGTGCCCGCCGGATGGTTGGGTGCGTTGCACGAGCGCATCCGCGACAAGTTCGGCTTCGTCGTGGCACCCGACCACTTCGCTTGGTCAGGGTTCTGCGACGGCTGCGTCGAGTCGCACTGAGTGGTCAACTGCTGCCTCACGCCCGATCAGGGTCATAGCCACGTGGCAGCTCGAGCCGGTTGGCCCGCATCAACGCCTCGTCGCGAAGGATCGCTCGGGTGTCGTCGTCGGCCACGATGCGACCCTCGTTCATCACCGCAGCTCGTGGACACAGCTCGAGCGCATATGGCAGGTCGTGCGTGATGACCAGCACAGCCTGGGGGAGCGTGCCCAACAGGTCGGCGAGCTCGCGGCGGGCCGCCGGATCGAGGTTGGACGACGGCTCGTCGAGTACCAGCACGTCGGGCTGCATGGCGAGTACGGTGGCCAAGGCGGCGCGGCGGCGCTGACCGAAGCTCAGGTGATGCGGTGTGCGGTCGCGACAACTCGCCAGGCCCACGGCCGCGAGCGCTTCGTCGACGCGTTGCTCGAGCGCGGCGCCGCGCAGCCCGAGGTTGGCCGGGCCGAAGGCCACATCGTCGTGCACCGTGGGCATGAAGAGCTGATCGTCCGGATCCTGGAACACGATCCCTACGCGGCGGCGTACCTCGCCGAGGTGGTCCTTGGTGACGGGCAGCCCAGTGACGTGCACGGTGCCACGCGTCGGACGCAGGATCCCGTTGAGGTGCAGCGCAAGCGTGGTCTTGCCCGCGCCATTGGGACCGAGCACGGCCACTCGCTCACCGGGTTCGACGCGGAGGTCGACGCCGTCGAGCGCAACGGTCCCGTCGGGGTACCGGTAAGTGAGATCACGCACTTCGATCGCAGCGGTGCTCACGCGAACATCCGGGCAGTGACGACGACCAGCAACGCGACGGTCACCGGTAGCGATGCCCATGCGGGCGTGCGGCTCGCGACGGGCGGGGCGAAGTCGGGCATGTGGCCGACGTAGCCGCGAGAGAGCATGGCCACGTGCACGCGTTCGCCGCGCTCGAAGGAGCGCACGAAGAGCGTTCCGGCGGTGGCCGCGATGGCGCGTGACTGCCAGAGCCAGCGTGGATCGTGCGCGCGAGAGAGGCGAGCGATGCGCATGCGTCGCAGCTCGTCGACCAGTACGTCGGAGTACCGCACCATGAACCCGCATATGCCGACGAACAGCGGTGGTATCCGCAGGCGTTCGAGCCCCCGGAGAAGGTCGGTGACCGGTGTGGTCGACGCAAGCACGACAGATGCCGTGACCCCGAGCGTTCCCTTGGCGACGATGGCCCACATGGCCCACAGCCCCTGCTCCGACAACGACAGCCCGAGCACCCCGACTCGAGGTCCGCGACCGACGATCGGCAGCGCGAGCGCGAACACGACGAAAGGCACCTCGATCGCGAGTCTGCGGACGACGTGACCGAGCGGCAGCTGTGCGTACAAGAGGACGCACAGCACGGTGATGGTGTGCACGCCGAACGCCCAGAACGCGTCGCGTGGGGTGAAGGTCATCACCAGCACCCAGGTGATGGTCGCAGCGATCTTCGGTGCGGCGGCGTGATCGTGGAGGCGTCCACGCGGAGCGAGTAGCCGCTCGTGTGGGCCGCTCACGCGACGTCGGACGCGGGCCCGCCGGTGCGGCGCGACCGCGCACCGGCCCCGGTGCGGCGCGCCAGGGCAACCGCCGACCCCGTGAGCGCGACCGTTGCCAGGACGCCGATGATGCCGGCGACACCGGTGCTCAGCCCCGCCCCGTCGATGCCCCGCACCGAGTAGTCGGCCAACGGGCCGTCGGCCAGGTCGTGCGGGCGTGTCCGGGTATCGAGCGAATGCTCGGCCGCCATCTTCTCGAGACCGTCGGGCGACGAGCTCGCATGCGGGCTCACGAAGAACGCGAGCAGCAGTGCGACGACGATTCCCGCGCCGACAACCGACGCCACGCTGATCGCGGTGCGGCGCGTCACCGTGCGCGTTCCATGGCCGCCTCGAGCCCGGTGAGCCCGCCCGACGGAAGTTGGCGGGCGCCCCACACCAATTCGGGGCGGGCGGCGAGCACGGCGCTCACGGTCAGCGCGGTGATGACGCCCTCGCCGATGCCGATGAGCAGGTGCACACCGACCATGGACGCGGCCACCGTGTTGATCGATGCCGCACCGTTGCCCCCGACAGCATACTCGACCACGAACGCGAGCGCGACGAGCGGTGTTGCGAGCCCCGCTGCGACACCCGATGCCACCACGATGCCCTGCGGCGAGCGCGGGAGGACACGACGCAACGCGACGAAGCCGGCGTACCCGCCGACGCCGCCCACGATCGCCATGTTGACGATGTTCAGACCGAGCGCGGACAGGCCGCCGTCCGCGAACAAGAGTGCTTGCACCACGAGCACCGCGGTGATGGCGATGGCGCCGAGCCGCGGCCCGACCAGCACGGCGGCGAGAACACCGCCGAGGAGGTGGCCACTGGTCCCGCCGGCGACGGGAAAGTTCAGCATCTGCACGGCGAAGATGTACGCAGCGGCCATGCCGGCGAGGGGTACCTGGCGGTCGTCGACCGCGGCCTCCTTGTCGCGTGCACACCACGCCAACGCACCTGCGGCCACCACACCGGCCACCACGGATGTCCCAGGCCCGATGAGCCCATCCGGTATGTGCATGAACGTCGCTCCTCGAGCTCGTGAACCGGTCTGTGGCGGGTCGCCGCGCGGACGCCCCGACACTACGCACTATCAACAGTCACTGTCGATAGTCGGGGTGCGCGCGGCAGTCGGTCGTGTGCCACTTGCGAGCTTTCGTGAAGACGACCGTCAGCGTGCTCTGGCAGAGTGCTCTCCTCACGGGTGAGCGAGGACGTACAGATGGCCATGGGTGCGACGACGACGCCGGATAACCGGGAGCTGCGCGAGGCGGTGCGGCAGTGGGTGCAGGCCAACTGGGATCCGGAGCGCACCGTTCGCGAGTGGTGGCGCATCCTGGTCGACAGCGGATGGGGCTTCCCGACGTGGCCCGCCCGGTGGTTCGGCAAGGACATGTCGTCGGAGGACGCGACCGTGGTGCACGAGGAGCTTGCGCTCGCGAACGTGCTCGGTCCGCCCGAAGGTGCGGGGCCGTCCATGGCAGTGCCGATGCTCCTGCACTTCGGGAGTGACGAGCAGAAGCAGCGGTGGATCCCCACCCTTTCCTACGGCGAAGAATATTGGGCCCAGTTCTTCAGCGAGCCAGGCGCCGGCTCCGATCTCGCCGCCGTGCAGGCACGCGCGGTGCGCGATGGCGACGAATGGGTGGTGAACGGCCAGAAGGTGTGGAACTCGTGCACGCTCTTCGCGGATCGTGCACTGCTCGTCGCTCGCACCGACGTCGACGTGCCCAAGCACAAGGGGATCGGCTTCTTCATCCTCGACCTCGACCAGCCCGGCGTCGACATCCGGCCCATCAAGCAGATGAATGGTCTCGAGGAGTTCAACGAAGCCTTCCTGACCGATGCCCGCCTTCCCGACGCCCAGCGCATCGGCGAGGCCAACGCCGGATGGGCCGTGGCCATGACCGTGCTCCAGCACGAACGAGCCAACTTCGCGGGCGGCGGCACCTTTACGCTGCGCACCGTCGAGGGCGGCGCTCGCTTCGGCTACCTCGATCGTACCTGCGCGGACGTCATGGCCGAGGACCGTGCCTACGCGAACATCGCGAACGGTCTCCCCATCGGCACCCCCGAGGCGATGATCTCGCTCGCTCGCCGGTTCGGGCGGACGAACGATCCCGACATCCGCCAGCGCCTGGCCGCCTTGCACTCGCTCTACGAAGCGCTGCGCCTCACCGGCCTCCGTGGGCAGGCAAGTGCCAAGGCCGGACGCGAAGGCGGCGAGAGCTCCGTCGTCTACCTCGGCGGCGTGATGGTGGCCCGCATGTGCCGCGATCTGGTCGGTGCCATCGCCGGGCCCGCGGCCATGCTGCACGGTACCGACATCGCAGACACCATCACGATCGCGCCGGCGCACGGCATCCAGGGCGGCAGCGAGCAGATCCAGCGCAACGTCATCGGCGAGCGGCTGCTCGGGTTGCCCCGCGAGCCGCAGGTCGACCGCGACGTCCCATTCCGCGACCTGC
>JBKJKR010000392.1:0-6766 GCA_046597135.1 Acidimicrobiales bacterium
TCAACGACTTTCTCACCGACTTCGCGAGCGCCGACCCCAACCGGCTGATCCCGGTGATGTCCACGCCATTCTGGGACATCGACTTCGCGGTCGCCGAGATCGAGCGCTGCATCACCAACGGCCATCGTGCGGTGAACTTCTGCAACCAGCCCGACAGCCACGGTGAACCACCGCTCGGTTCGCGTCACTGGGACCCCATCTGGGCCGCCGCGCAGGACGCCGGTGTGCCCATCAGCTTTCACATCGGTGGTGGCGACATCGGTGCGCTCATGGCCGACCCGGCCGGCATGGGATTTCAGGCCAACTTCGCCAAGGTGTCGTCGCTCATCATGGTCGACAACATGCGGTGCGTGGCCGACCTCATCTTCTCGGGCATCTGCCACCGTTTCCCGAAGCTCAAGTTCGTCTCCGTCGAGAGCGGCGTCGGGTGGATCCCCGGCGTGCTCGAGACCTTCGACTGGCAGTGGCGTGGTGGTGACATCAGCAAGGAGCACCCCGAGTACGACCTGTTGCCGTCGGAGTACTTCCGGCGCCAGATCTACGGGTCGTTCTGGTTCGAACGTGCCAGCGCGCTGCCCACCATCGAGGCCTATCCCGACAACATCCTGTACGAGACCGACTACCCGCACCCCACGTGCCAGCATCCCGGGCCACGTTCACCGGGCACGGTGCCCTTGCAGTACATCGACGAGACGCTGAGCGGCCTGCCCGAGCCCACGTTGCGCAAGGTGCTTTTCGACAACGCAGCTGCGTTGTACGGCATCAAGTAAGCGGCATCGAGTAAGCCGCATCAGGGAAGCCATAGGGATGACCGAGGGGGAACCGGCCGGCATCGGCGCGCAGCTGCGGGCGTTCGTCGCCGCGCAACTTCCTGACGCGACGGACATCGAGCTCATCGGGTTGCATCGGTCCTCGGCCGGGTTGTCACGCGAGAACTGGATGTTCGACGCCGAGTGGGTGCACGACGGGGCGCCGGTGCGCGAGTCGCTCATCCTTCGGCGAGACCCTGAGGGCTCGGTGCTGCTGACCGAGCGCCGTGTCGAGATGGCGGTGCTGCGAGCACTCGAGTCGAGCGGTGTGCCCGCGCCGCGCGCGCTGTGGTTCGACGAGCACGGCGATGCGCTCGGTCGGCCGTCGGTGATCATGCGGCGCGAGACGGGGGAGTGCGAGTACTTCTGCCTCACGAACGACGTGCGGCCGCTACCCGTGCGGATCGCGCTCGCGCACGAGTTCGTCGACACGTTGGCCGCGATCGCCACGGTCGACTGGCGCGCACTCGACTTGGCCGACGTGCTCGATGATCCGGCTGCGCAGGGCGCCGCGGCGGCGCTCGACCATTGGGAGGGCGAGCTGCGTCGCACGCAGCGCGAGCCGCTCCCCGAGATGGAGGTCGTGCTCTCGTGGTTGCGGGCCGCGGCACCCACGGCCCAGGCCACCGTGCTCGTGCACGGTGACTTCAAGCCGGGCAACGCGTTGGTGCGGGGCGATCACCTCGGCGTGGTGCTCGACTGGGAGACCGCGCACCTCGGAGATCCGCTCGAGGACCTCGGCTGGATCACCAACCCCGTGCGATCGCGCGAGCACCAGATCCCTGGTGCGTGGGAGCGGGCGCAGATCGTCGAGCGCTGGAAGACGCGCACCGGCTTCGTCGTCGACGACGCCGAGTTGCGGTGGTGGAACGTCTTCGCGAACTACAAGCTCATGGTCATCGGCTTCACGGGTGTCGCGGAGTTCATCGACGTGCGCATGGACCGGCCGTACAACGCACCGCTGTCGCTGTGCCGCATCACCTACGACCTCATGGGAAGGTGACCGTGCGCCCCACGTTGCCCGAGCAGCTCCGCGGCCTGCGCCACATCCTCGAACACGTGGTGGCGCCGGCGGTCACCGACGACTATCCGCAGTCCACGTTGCAAGGCGTGATCCGTGCGCTCGAGATGCTCGAGGCGCGCGTCGACGACGTTCTGCCGTTCCTGGTGCACGACAACGAGGCCACGACCGAGTTGCTGCACGCCATCGCCGGTTGTGTCCCGCTCACCGGCGCGATCGAGCCGCCCGCGCCGATCGACGCAGCCAGCATGGTCGCCATCGACGCGGAGAACGAACGCCTGCGCGGGCTCCTCGCCGATTCGATCCCGACGTTGTCCGCGGCAGCCACGGGAACCGCGGCGGCGGCCGTCTACGCCAGCGTGGTCGCGCACCTCCGCGACCGCATTGCTCGTTACCCATTCACCTCGACGGGCTCGTTGCCGTCACGATGATCGAAGGCCGAGGCCGCAATGCTCTCCGAGCTCGATGACACGCTCTGGCACCAGATCCCGTCCACCTTCGACCATGTCGGCACCAGCGACCCGCGGTTCTTCGACCGCTACTGGTTCGCCGTCTACGAACCGAGCGGTCGCACCGCGCTGCAGTTCACGCTCGGCGTGTACAACAACATGAACGTCGTCGACGGCGGCTTCGTGGTGGTGCACGGCGTTCGCCAGTACAACCTGCGCGTGTCGCGAACGCTGCGGCCGCGCTTCGAGGCCGCGGTGGGCCCCATGCGGGTCGACGTGGTGCGGCCGCTCGAGGAGTTCCGGCTCGTGGTCGAGTCGGCCGATGGCCGCCATCAGGTGCACGGCGAGCTCCGCTGGCGTGGTGTGCTGCCGCCCGAGGAGGAGAAGCCGCACTTCGAACGCATCCGCGGTCGCGTCGCGCAGGAGTACCAACGATTCGATCAGGTCGGCGTGTGCAGCGGTTGGCTCGACATCGCCGGTGAGCGCATCGAGCTCGACGACTGGTGGAGTTGTCGCGACCACTCGTGGGGGGTGCGGCCGAGCATGGGCATCCCCGAACCGGTGACCGGCGCGAGCGTGCCGATGAGCAAGGTCGGTTCGCTGTTCTCGTTCCTGTTCTTCTCCACCGACACGCTGGCCGGACATCTGCAGATCGCCGAGCGGGGCGCGGACCGCACCTATCTCACGGGCCTGGTGCGAGACCGACGCAACCTGGCCGCGCCGGACGTGCACGTGGTCGACGCCACCCTGCGGCTCGAGTTCCACGAAGGCACGCGCCGGTTCCGTGACGCCGTGGCCGACGTGGTGTTCGACGACGGGCGCCGGGCCGCCATCCGGTCGAGTGCCCTCGGCTCGGCGATCGCCATGCCAGGGCTCGGCTACAGCGGTGGTTTCGATGACACGCTCGGCCTCGGCGTGTGGCGCGGCGACGATCACCGCGAGATCGACGTGTGGGACGTGTCGGACCCCGCACGCGTGGTCGACGAACGCGGCGAGACCACGACGCCGGTGCACCGCATCCAGCCGGTGCACGTCACCGTCACGGGCGACGGCATCGCGGGGGAGGGCACCGGCAGCCACACCCTGATCGCCAACGGCAGCCTGCCGCAGTACGGCTTGGCGTGACCGCTCACGACCGCTGCGCCCTCATGTGGGTTCTTCGTCGAACTCGTGCAGGCCGAAGCGCTGTTGGAAGCGGCGCAGCGGCGCCGGTGCCCACCAGTTGGCCTCGCCGGCGAGTCGCATGAACGCCGGCACGAGGGTGCCGCGCACGATGGTGGCGTCCATGAGCACCGCGAGCGCAAGCCCAAGGCCGAAGAGCTTGATGAAGCTCACCTGGCTCGTGCCGAAGGCGATGAAGGTCACCGCGAGCAACGCCGCCGCAGCGGTGACGATGCGGCCGGTTCGCTCGAGGCCCATGGCGACGGAGTGCGTGTTGTCGCCGGTGCGATCGTGCTCCTCTTTGATGCGGGCCAGGAGGAACACCTCGTAGTCCATCGAGAGACCGAAGGCGATGCAGAACATCAGGATCGGTGTCGTGGTGTCGAGCGTGCCGGTGGCGGTGAAGCCGAGGATGCCGGACAGGTGACCTTCTTGGAACACCCAGACCATGGCCCCGAAGGTGGCGCTGAGCGACAGCAGGTTGAGCACGAGCGCCTTGGCCGGCACCAGCACGCTGCCGAACATGAGGAACAGCAGCACCAATGTCGAGATCGCGATCCATCCGCCGGCAAGGGGGAGCCGCGCCGTGATGGCGTCCTTGGTGTCGACGAGCGCCGCGGACGGGCCGCCGACGAGCACGGGAAACGCCGGGTCGAGGGCCCGCAGATCGTGGGCGAGCTGTTCGCCCTCCGCGGAGATCGGTTCGACCTCGGGGATGACCGAAAGGAACGTGCCGCCGGTGCCGTCACCGAAGCGCTCGGCGGCCGATGATTCGGGCAGCACCTGCGCGCCCGCCGCGAACGAACCGACGCGGCTGTCGACTCGTTGCACTCCGGCGACCGCCGACACCGACGTTGCAAAGGCGCCGAGCGTCGCGTCGTCGATCGCGTTCGGCACGGCGATGCCGAACGCATCGGCCTCGTGCGAGGTGAACTCGTCGCGCAGGACGTCGGCGGTGAGGTGCGCGACGTTGTCGGACGGGAGCACGCGGTCGTCGGGCAGACCGAACTTGACGCCGAGAAACGGCAGACCGAGCAGCACGAGGAAGACCACGGCGGTGGTACCGACGCTGATCGGGCGGCGCATCACCCATGACGCCAGGCGATGCCAGAAGCCGGTGCCTTCTTCGGGGGCCGGACGGCGGATCAGCTTCCAGGCATCGACGCGGTGCCCGAGCACCGACAACAGCGCGGGCAGGCTCACGATGGAGGTGACCATCGCGATCGTGACCACGGCGACGCCGGCATAGGCGAACGATCGCAGGAAGTAGAGCGGGAAGACGATGAGCGCCAGGAGCGATACCGCGACCGTCAGCGCGCTGAACGCAACGGTGCGCCCGGCGCTGCCGACCGTGCGCTCGACGGCCTGTTCGACCGAGTGGCCGTTGCGCAGCTCCTCTCGAAAGCGCGACACGACGAACAACGAGTAGTCGATCGCGAGGCCGAGACCGAGCGCAGTGGTGAGGTTGATCGAGAAGATCGAGACATCGGTGATCGAGCCGATCACGAACAGCGCGAGAAAGGTACCCACGACCGAGACCGCGCCGACGAACAGGGGGAGCGACGCGGCCACCACGCTGCCGAACACGAGCAACAACAGCACCAGCGTGATCGGCACCGCGATCGCTTCGGCCTTGGCGAGGTCGCTCTCGATCAGGGTGCTCACCTGATCGAAGACCGACAGCTGCCCGCCGTAGGCGATCGTGAGACCCTCGGATGAGTCGCCGAGCTCGTCTCGGACCTCCGTGAAGCGCTCGGCGATTGCGTCGTCGTCCACCCCCTGGATGCGGGCGAGGAGCAGGGCGCGTGTGCCGTCGGTGCTGCGCAACGCCTCGGGGGAGCCGAGCGACCAGTACGACACGACGTTCGCGACGTGGGCGAGCCCGGAGACGCGTGCGGCCAGCGCCTGACCGGCGGCCGCCGCGGTCGCGTCGTCGACTCGTCCTGCGGGTGCACTCACGACCAGCACGAGGTTCGGGTCGCCCACGTCGAGCTCCTCGTCGAGGTACTCGCGGGCGCGGGTCGACTCGGCCGCGGGGTCCTCGAAACCACCGCCTTTGAGCTTGCCGAAGACCCCACCACCGCCGATCACGGCGGCGAGCACCGTGAACACCCCGGTGAGGATCAGGATGGCCTTGCGGCGGCGAAAGGTGAACGTGCCGAGACGGCGGAACATGGTGCCTCCGGGGTCCTTCCGCACGCACCGTGCGGAAACTGAACACTGTTTAGTCCGCACGTCCCACAGAAGTCAACAGTGTTCGGAAAGTGAACGATGTATATACTCCGTGCACCCGCTGAGTGCCGAGGAGCGCCGATGTCCATGCCGAGCCGTCGCGATCGATTGCGCCAGGAGCTGACCGACGCGATCAAGGACACCGCACTGCGTCAGCTGGCCGCCGACGGGCCCCAGGCCGTCACGCTCCGCGGCATCGCCCGCGAGCTCGAGATCAGCCCGGCGGCGATCTACGGTTATTTCACCAGCCTCGACGACCTGTACGGCAACCTGATCGCGGATGGCTTCCATGCGCTCGCCCAGCAGGTCGAGGACGCCGTGGGCGCCTACCGCGACGGCGGCCACGCCGACCAGATGCTCGCCGGGCTGCTCGCCTACCGGCTGTGGGCCCTCGAGCACCCGGAACTGTTCCGGTTGCTCTACTTCAGCCCCATCCCGGGTTACGTCGCGCCCGAGGACGGCGTCACGCTCGAGGCAGCGTTGCGGGTGTCGGCCGCGTTCTTGATCGTGCTCGTCGACGCCTGGCAGAGCGGCGGCGCCGCGCAGGCCACGCCCGGCCCGCACGTCGACACCGCCAAGTTCGCCGACCGGTTCGGGCTGCGCATCACGCCCGATCAGATGCGCACCGCGGTCGGCTGCTGGGGGCAGTTCCACGGACTGGTCTGCCTCGAGGTCGGTGGCCACATCGGCGGCGAGTGGACCGACGCCGGTGCGCTGTATGAAGCGTCGATGCGCTCGATGGGGGCGCGCATGGGCTTGCCCGCCGCATCGCCCGACATCTCGAGCGCGTCGGTGGCCGCCCGCCTGGCGTCGCGCCCGCCGGCTCACCCGTAGCGGGCGAACACGTCGTCGACGAAGCCGGCGCATCGGTCGGCGAATGCGGCGCTGCGGAGCTCGACCACGTTCTCCGCGTTGTCCTCGCCCGAGTGCGAGCAGTTGTACGAACCGAGCAGCGTGAAGTCGTCGGCCACCACGACCTTTGCGTGCATGTAGTCGCGCACCCCCGGTGTGCCGAACGGCGTCGACTGCTTGCGATGTACTACTCCTGCGCGCTCGAGCCGCTCGAACAGAGGGACCTTTCACGCAGCGCGACC
>JBKJKR010000624.1:0-2758 GCA_046597135.1 Acidimicrobiales bacterium
CCCATGAACTCGACCGAGCCGAAGATGTACGACACGAGGTGCTTGTGCCGCAGCACCGCAGCCTTCGGCGAGCCGGTGGTGCCACTGGTGTAGAGCAGGATCGCGATGTCGTCGGGATCCATGCTCCAGTCGGGCGGCGCGGTCGGATGCGTGGCGATGGTGGCGAGGAACTCGTCGCGGAGCACCGGTTGCACGCCCGGGATGTTGTAGAGCTTCGGTTGGGCCTGGGGCTCGCACACCGTGACCGTGGGCGCCACCTCGGCGGCGAGGTGACGCAGCTCGTCGGCGGTGAGCCGGTAGTTCAGCGGCACGAACGGCTTGCCGGCCCACGCGCTGCCGAACAGCGTCAGGGGGAGGGCTGGGCTCGAGACGTCGACGAAGCTGACGCGCTCGACGCCCGCGCCGAGGAAGTACGCGGCGGCCGAGCCGGCCCGTTCGTACATCTGCTCGTAGGTGAGCCCGTCCCCGTGCTTGGAGCCGAGACCGACGCGATCACCGAATCCGGCCGCGGCCATCTCCAGGAGCATCATCACGTTCATCGGTGGGGTACTCCTCGAGACGGCGGCGCGGTCGGTGCAGAGCGGGACACGCTCAGTCGGACGCGGGGAGTGGCTTGGCTTCCTTGAGGGCGAGCAGCGCGCCGTCGGCGCCCAGGCTGCCCTCGCCCGCCTTGGTGCAGAGGATCTCGAGCGACTCGTCGGCGTTGACGTACCGCTTGCCGAGGGCCGTGCCGCCCTTGGCGTCGGCGGCGGCTTCACCCCGCTCGGTGATGGTCTCGGTGCCGAGCGCCATGGGCGCACCGCCACAGGTGACGTGGACCTCGGCCGCCGGGGCCTTGACGATGATGACCTCGGTGGTGCAAACGGTGCTCTTGAGCCGGGAACCGGCCTTCAGTGCGGGCATTTTCGCGACCTCGTGAATGCAGGAATGAACGATCGATGATCCCGCGTGCGCTCCCCCGGGACCAAGCCAGGCTAGTGGCCGATGACACGGCACGAGTGCTCGAGCCCGGCTGACGGCATCCGGTGGGCCCCGAGGTGACCGGTACGATGCGTCGGCCATGGTCGCCCCGCTCGATGGTCTGCCTTTCGTCTGCGTCGGTACGGCCGGGGTCGCACGCGCCGCCGGGCGGCTCCTCGAAGCCCTCGGGGCCGAGGTCGTGCACATCGAAACCGTGCACTCATCCGGTCATGCCGCGCAGATCGCCGCGCTCGAACCGATCGGCGCCATCGATGGGTCTGCCAAGGGGCGCGTCGGCGCGCCGCCGCCGCCGGCGGGGTCGCACGGTGTGTTCGACGATCCGCCCTTCGCCGTGGTCCGCCTCGCGTCCGTCGATGTCGACGCGGCGTGGGCGTTCTCGGGCGCGCTCGCGCTCACCGGACCGGCCGAAGGTGCTCCGTTGCCAATGGGGTCGACCGTCGCCGTGCAGCTGCTCGCCGCGGGTGCCGTCGTGCAGTTGCTCGCCGCGTGTCGCGAGGTCGAGCTCGAGATCGACCCGTTGGCCCTGCTCGGCGAACGAGCGGCATCAGCCGGCTTCGGTCGCCAGGGCGCCACGTCGGTGGGCGGGAACTGCCACCTCGTGGCCGCCTCCGACGGCTGGGTCGCGCTGAACCTGGCACGCGCGGACGACGTCGCGTTGCTGCCCGCACTCCTCGACGGTGCCGTCGCGCCCGATGCCCCCTGGTCGTCGGTGCTCGCCGCAGTGGCGCGCTGCTCGCGCGCATGGCTCGACGAGCGCGCCGCATTGCTGGGGTTCCCGCTCGGTGTCGTTCCTGCAGCTGACGAGGCGCGTCCGCCGCGATCGCCGTATGTCATCGGCCATGCCGCGGCCGGGTCGCACGCCACCCGGCTTCGACCGACCACCGAGAACGCCATGGCGTTCCCGGCGTCGCGCACGCCACTGGTCGTCGACCTGAGCTCGCTGTGGGCCGGCCCGCTCGCCGCATCGTTGCTGCGCGACGCCGGAGCGCGCGTCATCAAGGTCGAGAGCGTCGGTCGACCCGACGGCGCGCGGCGGGGGCCGGCTTCGTTCTACGACCTGCTGAACCATGGCAAGGAGTGCGTCGCGCTCGACTTCGGCGATGCGGACGACCGCGCATTGCTCTCCCGCATGGTCGAACGCGCCGACGTGGTCATCGAGGGTTCGCGCCCACGGGCGATGCACCAGCTCGGCATCGATGCGCACGCAATCGCCGCGGCGCACGGCACCGCGTGGATCTCGATCACCGGCCACGGCCGCGACGCGGATGCCGGGACGCGTGTGGCCTTCGGCGACGACGCCGCGGCGGCCGCCGGACTTGTGGTCGGCGAACCACCGTGCTTCGTCGGCGACGCGATAGCGGATCCGATCACCGGCCTCTACGCCGCGTGCGCCGGGCTCGCCGCGTTGGTCGGACGACGCGGGCAGGTGATCGACGCGTCGTTGGTGCGATGCGCCGCGTACGCGCGTGGCGATGGGCTGTCAGATGGTGAGGGCATCGGCGGCGCGGGTACCGTCGGCGACGAGACCGGTGGGGGGCACGCGGTCGGCGAACCACACGCGCGGCCGGGGCATGGTCGTGCGGCCGGGTCGGGGGCGCACGACGCATCGCTGCGCGCCGAGTTCGGCGCACCATCTAGTTTGCGTTCATGACCAAGCCAGGCGCGAATCCGTCCATATGGGACTCCAAAACGCTCGACCCGAGCGCCATCCTGCTCACCGACAAGGTCGCCATCGTCACCGGTGCCGCGCAGGGCATCGGCGAGGCCACCGCACTCG
>JBKJKR010000204.1:0-3258 GCA_046597135.1 Acidimicrobiales bacterium
CGCGTGTGCAGCCACGGAACAGCTCCACACGCGGATGTCGTTTCTGTCAGGCCGGGATGATCACTCGCCCAGTGCGCGAGCGTCCCACCGAGCAGGTGCGGAGCATGGTGGCGAACGGCTTGCGACGCACGGGCTACGACGAAGTCGCGCTGACCTCGCTGTCCACCGCCGACTTCTCGGGCATCGAGCAGGTCGTCGCCCAGACCGTGGCCGACCCCATCAACCGGGGCCAGGTCACCGTCGCGCTGCCCAGCCTGCGCGTCGACGCGTTCACCGTGGGGCTCGCGGCCGAGATCCAGAAGGCTCGCCGCACCGGGCTCACGTTCGCGCCCGAGGCCGGCACCTGGCGCATGCGCCAGGTCATCAACAAGCTCATCAGCGAGGACGACCTGTACGGCGCGGTCGAGTCCGCGTTCAGCCAGGGCTGGCGCCGCATGAAGCTCTACTTCCTCACCGGCCTGCCGACCGAAACCGATGAGGACACGCTGGGCATCACTGAGCTCGGGCGCAACTGCGCGGAGCTGGGCAAGCGGCATACCTCGGGCGCGTCGGTCACCGTCTCGGTCGGCGGGTTCGTGCCCAAGCCGTTCACCCCGTTCCAGTGGTTCGGCCAGAACACCCTCACCGAGTTCGACCGCAAGATCGCGCTGCTGCGCGAAGACGCCCGTCGGTCGAAGGGCGTGCAGCTCAAGTGGCACGAGACCAAGGCCTCCATCATCGAGGGCCTCATGAGCCGCGGCGATCGCCGCCTCGGTGCGGTCATCGAAGACGTCTGGCGCAACGGCGGGATCTTCCAGGAATGGTCCGAGCACTTCAACTACGGGCTGTGGCTCGACGCGCTCGAGCGGGCCGGGCTCTCGCTCGAGGACTACGTCAACCGGCACCGCACCGAGCACGAGACGCTCCCGTGGGACCACCTGTCGGCGGGTCTGCACAAGGACTTCCTGTGGCAGGACTGGCGCGACGCCCTCGCCGAGGTCGGCCTGCCCGACTGCCGGTGGACCCCGTGCTACGACTGCGGCGCGTGCACCGGCTACGGCATCGAACACGTCGTGGCCTCCGCGGTGGCCCCGGCTGGTGGCAGTCAAGGCACCGGCCAAGACCTCTCCCGGGGCGGTGCCGTCCCCGTGTCGTTGGGCATCCGGCCGAAGCCGGCGGCGGCAGGCGTATGAGGCTCCGGGTCCGCTTCGCGAAGCTCGGCAAGGTGCGCTTCACCAGCCACCGCGACGTGGCGCGCATCTGGGAGCGGGCCATCCGGCGCGTCGAGCTGCCCATCGCCTACAGCCAGGGGTTCACCCCCCGGCCGAAGGTGTCGTTCGGGCTCGCGCTGTCCACGGGCTATGAGTCCGACTCCGAGTTCATCGACCTCGAGCTCGAGGACACGGCGATCAACCCGGCCATGCCCGGTGCCGATCAGCTCGCCGGTCTGCCGGCCACGCTCAGCGAAGCGCTGCCGGCGGGCATGGATGTCACCGCCATCGCGGTCATCCAGACCGGTACCGAATCTCTACAGCAGGCCGTTCAGAGCTGTAGCTGGGACATCGCGCTGCGCGACGTCGACCCCGATGTGGTCGGCGCAGCGGTGGCGCGGATCCTGGCGGCCGACACCATTCCTGTTACCCGCGAGCGCAAGGGCAAGCCCGTCCAGGACGATCTCCGTCCGGGCGTGCTCCAGCTGGCACTCGTTCGATCCGATGCCGAGGGCGTGCACCTGTTCGCCGAGCTCGGTTGTCAGCCCCGCGCTCTCCGGCCTTCGGAGCTGCTCGAGGCCATGGATCTTCGCGACCACGAGGGACTCGTGCGTCGCACCCACCAATGGATGTACGACGGGCACGAACGCCGCGAGCCGCTCGCCGCGTACGGTGCCACACGCGTCCCCCCAGCCGGGGATGCGCTGAGAAGGGACGACGACCATGTCCGATCAACCGGACGGCCAGACACACCAACCATCGAGCCCGCTGAGCCCCGCGGCGCCGCCGGCACCGGCCCCCTCGCCGAGCCCGGCCCCGATGACCTCACCGCAGTCAGCGCCGGCAGCGCCGTCACCGCCCACGGGGGCTGATCAGCCCGCGGGTCCCGGGCCCGATGCGCCGCCGCGCCGCAAGCCGCAGATCGGCGACACGATCCCGGCGGCCGTCGTCGCCGCCGGCTCCTCGGTCACCGTGGCCGACACCGGGGCGGTCGGGCCCGATGGGGCACCACGCAAGCGCCGCCGTCGTGGCGGACGCGGGCGTGGAAGTGGTGGCGGTGGGGGCGATACCGACAACGCCGACGCCCGCGCGCCGCGCGACGCGGCGGCCAAGGCCACGCCGAGCGTCCCTCGCCCGCCCCGCCAGAAGCAACAGCCCCGAGGGGGCGGTCGCAAGCCGGTCGAGGTGCAGCCGGTGCAGGCCTTCGTCGGCGACGACGAGACCTACGAGATCGACGAGAAGTCCCTCAAGCGCCGGCGGGGCCGCGAACGCAACGGCCGGCCGGTCGGCCGCTACTTCATGTGCGTGAGCGTGCGCCCCGAGGCCACCCAGATCGCCATCCTCGAAGGCCGTTCGTTGCTCGAGCAGTACGTCTCGCGGCCGTCCGACGACATCGCGCAGATCCACGGCAACATCTACCTCGGCAAGGTGCAGAACGTGCTGCCGGGCATGGAAGCCGCCTTCGTCGACATCGGCACCCCGAAAAACGCCGTGCTCTATCGCGGCGACGTCCAGTTCGATTCCGACGAGGTCGAGGAAAAGGGCCAGGAGGCGCGCATCGAGCAGATCCTCCAGGCCCGCCAGAAGATCCTCTGCCAGGTCACGAAGAACCCCATCGCGCACAAGGGCGCCCGGCTCACCCAGGAGGTGTCGCTGCCCGGCCGCTTCGTGGTGCTCATCCCGAACAGCAGCACCTACGGCATCTCGAAGCGCCTCAGCGACAACGAACGCAAGCGTCTGCGAGCCATCCTCGACAAGGTGCGCCCGGCGCAGCACGGCATCATCGTGCGCACCGCGGCCGAGAACGTCACCTCCGACGAGATCGAGCGCGACGTGGCGCGCCTCGTCAAGCAGTGGACCAGCATCGAGGCCCTCGCCGCCAAGGCCACCGCGCCGGCGCTGCTGTACCGCGAGCCCGACATGGCCCTGCGGGTCATCCGCGAGGAGTTCAACGCCGACTACCGGGGTGTGGTCATCGACGACCGCGAGATCTTCGAGGACGTGCGTGACTACGTTGCCTCGATCAGCCCCACCCTGGCCGATCGGGTGGAGTACTTCGATCGTTCCG
>JBKJKR010000231.1:0-2717 GCA_046597135.1 Acidimicrobiales bacterium
CTCGCCGATCAGTCCGAGTCGGCGAGGTAGTCGAGCACCAGGGCGAGCGCGGTGATCACCGAGGCGGCCGTGGTGGCCGCGGTCTTGGTGATGGTGTCGAGCGTGTCGGTGAAGGCCACGGCTCGGGCACCGTCGGGCGTGCTGGTGAAGAACATGTCATCCGGCCGGACGGACCGCCGTCGGCCATGCCAAGCTGCGCCCGTCCGAGGAGGAGTGGCCGTGACTTCGTCAACAACACCGCGCGTCCGTGCACTGGTGCTCGAGGCACCACGTCAGCTGGTCGCCCACGAGTTCGCGATGCCCGAGACGGGCGACGACGACGCGTTGTTGCGCGTCGAGGCGTGTGGGCTGTGTGGCACCGACCACGAGCTGTGGAGCGGCTCGATGAAGAAGAACCTGCCGATCGTGCCGGGGCACGAGGCGGTGGGCATCGTGGAGCGCATCGGCGCCGCGGCGTCGGCGCGCTGGGGTGTGCGCGAAGGCGACCGCGTCGGCGTGGCGCCGCGCCAGGCGTGTGGTTCGTGCGCGACGTGCGCGTCGGGCGATCCACGGGGGTGCGAACTGCATCGCGGCGACACCTACGGCTCGATCCCGCTGTCGACCACGCCGTCATTGTGGGGCGGCTACGGCGAGTACCAGTACCTCTCGCCGCACAGCCAGCTGGTGCGCATCCCCCACGACCTCGACCCGGTTGTGGCGGCCATGTTCAACGCGGTGGCCAACGGCATCCGCTGGGGTGTGGTGGTGCCCCAGACCAAGGCGGGTGATGTGGTCGCGGTGCTCGGTCCCGGCATCCGTGGCCTCGCGGCCGCGGCTGCCGCCCGCGAGGCCGGCGCGTCGTTCGTCATGGTCACCGGACGCGGACCACGCGACGCGGATCGGTTGGCGCTGGCCACCCGTTTCGGCGCCGATCTCGCGGTGGACGTGGCCGTCGACGACCCGGCCGAGGCATTGCGAGCAGCCGCCGGCTCGTTGGCCGACGTGGTGGTCGACGTGACCGCCATGGCACCCGCGGCGTTCGTGCAGGCGTTGAACATCGCGAAGGACCGCGGCACGGTGTGCGTCGCCGGCATCCACGGCGACTCGCCGGTGCCCGACTTCCGCCCCGACGTGATCGTGTTGAAAGAGCTGCGCATCCTCGGCACGCGTGGCACCGACCGTCCCGAGTTCGAAGCGGCCGTGCGCCTGCTGTCATCGGGGAAGTACCCGTTCGCCGACGTGCCTCGTCGCGTCGCGGCGCTCGACGAGGTCTCGGAGCTCCTCGCCACGATGGCCGGCGAGCGCGCAGACGGCCCGCCACCGTTCTCCGTTCTCGTGCCGTGACGGTGTTCGTGTCGTAAGACAGGTGTTGCGCCTACGATCCCCCGGGGCGACCGAGGGGAAGCATTCGTGACGGAAGAGCCCGTGTTGTTGTCGTACGACGGCGCGGTGGCGATCGTGACCAACAATCGCCCCGAGCGTCACAACGCGGCATCCGACGCCTTCAACAAGCGCTTGTGGGAGGTGTTCTACGCCATCCACATGAACCCCGACGTGCGTTGTGTGCTCTGGCGCGGCAACGGTCCGTCGTTCTCCTCGGGGCGCGACCTGAAGGAGCTCGGCGGACCCCGCGAGGGCGGCATCAGCAACCTGCAGCACATCGAGCGCGGCCACAACTGGACGCAGATGTTGCTCACGTCCCCGGCGCCCATCATCTGCGCGTTGAACGGCTGGACCATCGGCGGCATGTTCGAGCGTGCGTTGCTGTGCGACCTGCGCATCGCCGGCGAGTCGGTGCGGCTGTGGCTCTCGGAGCTGCAGCACGGCGTGGTGCCCGACAGCGGCGGCGTGGCGCGACTGTTCCAGATCGCAGGCCACGGGCTGGCGGCCGACATGGCCCTCACCGGTCGCGTCATGGGCGCACACGAAGCACTCGGCCACGGCATCGTGTCGCGCGTCGTGCCCGACGACGAGCTCGAGGCGACCGGTCTCGAGATGGCGCAGCAGATCGCGAAGCTGCCGGCGTTCACGGTGAAGATGTTCCGGCGCGACCTGCGCCGTATGGCCACCCGGCTCGTGCAGGAATCGATCGAGGAAGAGGCGATCCTGCAGGCGCAGGTGTACACCTCCGACGACTACGCCGAGTTCAAGGCCGCGAAGGCCCAGGGACGCGAGCCGCACTTCAGGAACCGATGAGCAGCGACCGATGACGGCCACCGCGCCGATGGTGCTGCCGATGCGCACACGCGCGTTCTGGCAGGACCCGTACCCGTTGTTCGACGCGGCGCGTGGACAGCACCGCACTGCGGTGAGCGAATCCGGCGAAGCGGTGGTGCTCTCGATCGACGATGTCGAGGCGATCTCCGCGCACCCCTCGATGGTGCCGCTCGGCCTCGAGGCACTCGACCGCCTCGGCATCTTCGACGGGCCGTTCCGCGAGTGGCGTGCGCTGTCGCTGAACGCACGCGAGCACGACGACCACCGCCGGCTCCGTCGCCTGGTCGGGCGGGCGTTCACCCCGATGCAGGTGCAACGCGTACGGCCGCTGGCACGCGAGAACGCGCATCGCCTGCTCGAGGCGGTGGCCGAGCGCGGCGAGATGGACGTGCAACTCGACTACGCACGCGATGTCCCGCTGTTCACGATCTGCGCGTTCTTGGGCATCCCCGACGCCGATCGCCACGAGATCGAGTCGTTGCACTTCGGCACCGAGGAAGGCTTCGGCTGGCCGATGACCC
>JBKJKR010000072.1:0-6705 GCA_046597135.1 Acidimicrobiales bacterium
CGAACGACAATCCCTCGAAGGGATCGCGGGCGGGCTCGACGCCGTTTGCCATGAGCCTGTCGAGATACCCGGCGGCGCCCCGCGGAACGAGTCGGTCGAGGTCACCCGGTGCAAGCCCGAAGGCCGCGCGCCGGGCCAGCCAGGAGATCTGCTCACGTTCGTCCACGACCTGATCGTCGCCGACAGTTGTGATGAGGGTGTGAGCAAATCGTTCCGGTCGCGCACGCGGTCGCGCCGCGTGCCCGGCCTGCGCTACTTCGTGCAGCTCGTCACGGTGACGGTCCGGGCGTTCACCACCACGCGGGCCTTGGGGCGCGACGCGGCCCAACGGTCGAAGCCGGACTTGAGATCGTTCGTATCGGCCGCGGTATCCATCTGCACGGCCATGCGGACGCACGATGCACCGTCGGCCGACCACGCGACGTACCAATCGCCGGCCCAACCGGCCGCGGCACGCGACGCCTGCGCCGTGCTCACGACGCTCTCGAGCAGGTACCGGATCACGATCTCGCCCATGACCCCGTCGTCGACCACTGCTGCGTCGGCCGGCGGTGGCGCGACGTCGGCCCGGCCTTCTTTCGCGAGGTACTTGTCGACATCGAGCACCTCCTCGCTCGTGGTGGGCGGCGCCTTGAAGGCCGCGTCGAGCGATTCCTGACCGCCCAGGTCGAGCAGGTCGTCGACGAACGCCTCGCCCAGGGTGTACGGCGCGAGCTGCAACTTGAGGAAGCCTGCGGTGAAGCTGTTCGCCTGGAACCCGCCGCCGTAGCTCGCCTCCTCCTTGTCGGCCGCCGCTGATTCGGCCGCGGTGAACGTGTCGCGATACGCGTTCTCGACCCGCCGGGCATTGCCTTCGGCCACGGCGCTCAGACCGAACGAGATCTCGTCCTTGGCGTCGTCGTACTCGGGCCGGTCGAGATCGAACCACTGGTCGTCGAGTGCGTGCGTGAGCTCGTGGGCGACGACCGTCTTGACGAACGGAGTGAGCGTGCTGCCGCGCACCGACAGCTCCTTCGTCTCGGGGTCATAGAAGCCGAGCACGCCCGCATCGCCGAAGGCCTTGGTCGTGTCGTAATAGCTCACGCCGTTCTTCAGCAGCCCGAGCGCGGAGAGCACCACCGTTGCCGCCTCGTAGTCGGCCTTGTACTCCTGATAGTCGTCGTCGGTGATCTTCTGGAAGCGGGCCAGGAAATCGGCCTCGCTCAGCGCGATCACCACCGGACGTGACTTGAACGCGAGTCCGCGCTCCTTCGCGACGAACGCGATGATCGGGTCGAGCGCCCGCTCGAAGTCGGACCCTGCGGTCGTGGTGGTCGGCGCACTCGGTGTGCCACCACCGGCCCGTGCCGTGGTGCTCGGCGCGGCCGCGGTGGTCGAGGGCGCGGTCCGCGCCGTGGTGGAGGTGGCCGACGTGGTGTCGAGCGCCGCGTCGTCCGCGTCGCGGCTGACGACTGCGGCCACGATGACCGCGGCGAGCGCGAACACCAGGGCGACCGCGATGCCGCCGATGATCTGGCCCCGGCTCGGCCCGCGGTCGCCCGAGGGCGCACCGGGTCCCGGCGAGCTCGGTGGCCCGGGCGGCCTCGGGCGCCCGGGCGGCCTCGGCGGGCCCGCGGGGAAGGCCGGTGGCGCCGGGGGGAAGGCCGGCGGCGCGGGCGGGTAGGCCGCGGGCGGCCGGAAGGGTGGTGGCGGAGGGGGCGGCGAGTGGTCGGGCCCGTGGTCACTCACGGTGTGCTCCAACGTGCGATCGGGGATGACGTGCACATCGGCACATCGCATCCGAGAACGTAGGCGACGCGACACAACGCCGGACTTCACCCGAGGTGTCCTTTCGGGCTTCTTCGACTCGTGGCAGGGTGGTCCCATGACCCCCGCGATCGCCATCGTTCCCGACACCCGCCCCGTGATGCACCGAGCGTTCGTCGATGCAGTCCGAGAGGGCGGCGGGCAGCCGAGCGGGCTCGCCGACGCCACCGCGATCGTGTGGGCCGACCCGACGCGCGCCGCCGAGTTCCCCACGGTGATCGCCCAGGCCCCGAACGCCCGATGGGTCCAGCTGCCCTTTGCCGGCATCGAGCCGTTCTCGACCTTCCTCGACGCTCGGCTCACGTGGACGTGCGGCAAAGGTGTGTACGCACCGCCGGTGGCCGAGCACGTGCTCGCCCTCACCTTGGCCGGGCTGCGCGAGGTCGCGACGTGTGCCCGCAGCGCGTCCTGGTCCACGCCCGGCGGCCGCAACCTGCTCGGCGCACGCGTCACGATCTTCGGTGGGGGCGGCATCTGCGACGAGGTGCTGGCGTTGCTCGCGCCGTTCAGGTGCACGTTCACGGTGGTGCGCCGAAACCCCGCACCCATCGACGGGGTCCGCGTGGTCGGCCCGGCCGATTCGCTCGCTGCGGTGCGCGACGCCGATGTCGTCGTGCTCGCGCTCGCACTGACCGACGAGACGCGTGGCATGGTCGACGCGGCGTTCCTGGCCGCCATGGCGCCGCACGCGTGGCTGGTGAACGTAGCTCGCGGCGCGCACGTGGTGACCGACGATCTCGTCGCCGCGTTGCGGGGCGGCATCATCGGGGGCGCGGCGCTCGATGTGACCGACCCAGAGCCGCTGCCCGACGGGCACCCGCTCTGGGCCCTCCGCAACTGCATCGTGACGCCCCACATCGCGAACACCCCCGAGATGGGCTTGCCGCTCATCGCGGCCCGCGTGCGCGCGAACGTCGAACGCTTCGTGCGCGGCGAACCGTTGCTGGGTCTGGTCGACGTCGCGGCCGGCTATTGACCGACCGACGGATCGGGGCAGCGGCGTCAGGTCAAGGTGCCCGAGGCGGCGAGCTCGGTGATCTCGTCGTCGCCGTAACCGAGGTGCTCACGCAGGATCACGTCGGTGTGCTGACCGATGACCGGCCCCGCGTGCGTCGGGCGGTGCGGTGTCTCCGAGAAGTGGGTGACCGCTCCGTCGTACTCACAGGGCCCGATCCGCGGGTGATCGAGCTCGACGAAGAACTGACGGTGCCGCAACTGCGGATCCTGGCTCAGGTCGGACGCCCGAAGCACCACCGACGCCGGCGCGCCCGCACGGCGCAGCCTCTCGGCGAGCGCGAACGGTTCGGCGTCGGCACATGCCCTTGCCACCGCAGCCTCGATGGTCTCGCGCTCGACCCGGCGCTGCTCGAGCGAGTCATAGCGCGCATCGTCGAAATCTCCGCCGGTGAGCAGCTCGTCGCGTAGCGCATGCCACTGCGCCGCCGACTCCGCGGCGAGGGCCACGTACCGTTCGATTCCGGCCGTTCGAAATGCTCCGTGTGGACATGCACGATCGGCGTCCGCGCCCCGCAACCCAGCGGTGGCGCCGTTCACCGCGTGATCGAGCAACATCGGCTCGAGGAAGTGGATCGCCGCTTCGATCTGCGACAGGTCGATGTACTGCCCTTCGCCAGTTCGGCGGCGGTGGTAGAGCGCGGCACCCAGCGCGGCGAGGGAGTACCTCGGTGCGATGAAGTCGGAGTACGCCGCGAACGGCCCGGCCGGCAGGCGATCGGCCCATCCAGTCACGGCGACGAAGCCGGCGAGCGCCGCGCCCTGCATGCCGAAGCCCGTGTACTCGCGCTCGGGACCGGTCTGGCCGCGCATGCACGACGACAACATCACGAGGTCGGGGCGACCGGCGCGCAACGACTCGTAGTCGAGGCCGTACTTGGCGGCGGTGCCGGGCACGAACGATTCGATCACCACGTCGGCCCACGCGACGAGGCGCATCGCGACGTCGCGAGCGCCCGGGCTCGCCATGTCGAGCGCCAGCCCGAGCTTCGATTGGTTGAAGTTCGCCATGCAATGGCCCGTCGCGTGGTTCGGGACCATGTCCTTCCACGGCGGGATGATGCGCAACGGATCGATGAACTTCTCCGATTCGACGCGCAGCACCGTCGCACCGAGGTTCGCGAGGTCCTTCGAGATCAGCGGGCCCGCACCCACCCAGGAGAAGTCGGCCACCTTCAGACCGTCGAACACCGCCCGCCGTCGCGGCGCGGCAGGGGTGGTCGACACCGATGTCGGCCGGGCGATGTCCGCGGTCAGGTGCTGGTGCTCACCGAGGCGAGGCGCCGCACTGCGGTAGACGATCGGCGTGAGGCTCAGCTTCGCAAAGGGCCCAGGGTGCGCGATGCCGGCAACGTCGACCCAGTAGTCACGCGACGCGAGCTGGCGATCGGCGTAGAGGTCCCGGGCATCCCACGCGGGTGCCACCAGCCAACGTCCGACGACCGCTTGTTCGTGTATCTCGAGCTTGGTGCGCGTCCCGAAGAACGCGAGGAGCTGGTCGATCGCGCGTTGCGCGTCCTCGGGCGTAATCGTTCCCGCCCCCAGCAAGGGGAACATCGACGCCCAGTCGTGCGCCGCGAGATCGGGGTCGATCGCGCCGTGATCGGCCGCCCAGCGCATCATGCGTCCGAAGCTGCGCGCCCCAGGCGCGCCGAGCACGAGCGTCATCGCGACGAAGCCGTCGGACGTACGAGCGAACACGGGAATCGTGAGCCCGCGGATGCTCTCGGGCGGCGTCGCGCGATCGTCACCGAACCCCGGCGCGTCGCGACCGAACGCCGCGTATCCCGTCACGTACAGCAACGTCCAGAGCACCGCCGCCTGCATCGAGGTGTCGAGGTGCTGCCCGAGCCCGCTGCGGTCGCGTTCGTAGAGCGCCATGACCGCGTCGGCCGCTGCTTGCACCGCGCCGCTGTTCGAGGTCTCGGGTTGACCGATCGGCACCGGCGGCCGGTCACGATCTCCCTGGCAGTTGAGGAAGCCACCGGCGGCCGCCAACGTGAGGTCGGTCGCCGGGCTCGATGCCTCGGGACCGGTCTGGCCGTACGGCGTGACCGACACGTGCACGAGGGTGGGGTTCAGCTCGCGCAAGGAGTCGTAGCCGAGCCCCCACTGCTCGAGCGTGCCGGGGGTGAAGGATTCGACGAGCACGTCCGCGGTGCGCACCAGCGCGCGGAACTCCTCGCGTCCGGCCGCGTCGGCCAGGTCGACGACGACGCTCTTCTTGCCGAGGCCCCAGGCCTTCCAAAAGAGCGATGCGTCCGGATCGCCGGGCCGGGCGTCCGCGACGAAGGGCGGCGTGAAGCGTGCCGCACACCCGCCCGGCGGCTCGATCTTGATGACCTCGGCGCCGAGGTCGGCGAGCACTCGGCCCGTGGCCTCCGCGAGCGGCGTGGCGAGGTCGAGGACGCGGATGCCGTCGAGCGGTCCGCGGTGGAGCGTGTCGGGCAGGTCGGACATGTCGGCAACGTAGTCGCGCGCCGGCAGGTCGCACCGGGGAACCGGACGACCGGAGCGTCAGGGGATCTGTCGGGCGCCCTCGCCCGAGGTGCGAGCGAACACGACCGTCCACCCCTGGGCCCGCTGCCTCGAATCGAAGCTGATGTTGCCCACCGGCGTCGAGAACGTCGCCGTGCGCAGCACCTCGATCACCGACTCCGCGCGCGAGTCCGCGGCGGCGGCCACTGCATCGGCGACCACGCGCACCGCCACAAAGGTGCTGAGCGCCGGACCGCTCGTGGCGCCCGCTCCGACGAGCGGCGCCAGCGCGGGAGCGGGCGGCCACACGGCCGCGGTGGTGGCGAACGTGACACCGTCTACCGAGCCGCCGGGCCACGGTGGCGCGTCCGCCCCACCGACCGCGACCATCGGTACCTCGTTGCCGGTTTCGCGGACCGCGCCGAGCACCTGGCCGACGCTCGCCCGGTCGAGACAGCTGACGAGCACGGCGGGCGCTCCGACGTGCGCGATGCGTTCGGCCGTGGCATCCGCGAGATCATCGCCGTCGATCTCGATGTCCGCGATGACCGTGCCCCCGAGCGCCCTGTAGCGCGCCGTGAAGTCCTGGCATGCCTCGGTGCTCTCGTACGGGACGAGGTTGCTCACGGTCACGGCGCTCATCGCACCGGACGCGACCACCCGCTTTGCCAGGGCGTCGACGAGCGCCGAGCGAATCGGCGCAACACCGAACGCGACGTTGCTCGCCGTGTCGATCGCGAACGCATCGTCGGACGCGCACGACGACATCGCGAATCGCTTCGTCCTCCGAGCGATGCGAGCGGCAGTGGTCGCGACGTCGACATCGCAGCCGACGAAGAAGACATCGGCGCCGGCGTCGGCCAGCTCGTTGGCGACCCGAGCGGCATCGACGATCGAGCTCGCGGTGTCGCTCACCAGCAGTTCCACCGGCTGCCCACCGATGCCCCCGGACTCGTTCTGCACGGCCACTGCCGCCTCGAGGGCCTCGAGCACGAGCTTCTCCTGCGCAGCCAGCACACCGGTGTTCGCCAGGACTGCGCCGATGACGAACCGACCGTCGGTCGCCGCCTGCTCGGCCGGGACGACGCGGCGAGCGGTCACCGCAGGCGCCTCGGCCTGAAGTTCGGGACCGGACGAACAAGCGCTGAGGAAGAGGAGCGTCGCCACCGCGACCGCGCCGCGTCGCAACGTCGTTCGGGCCAACACGCGCTGCACGCTAGAGGTTTCGGGCGCGCACACCCGTCATCCAGACCCGTCAGCACCCGGTAGGCGCGACGCGCGGCCTGCGGCCCGTGTCGGGGCGCTCAGTCGGACCAGTCGACGCGATCGGACTCGGCGGGCTGGCGCCCGATGCGCAAGGGCGACAGCGGTGCGTCGGCCATGAGGAAGCGCCAGGATTCGCGCGCC
>JBKJKR010000079.1:0-8677 GCA_046597135.1 Acidimicrobiales bacterium
CGCCGGGGAACCGGCCCGACATGCCAACGATGGCGATGTCGGATTCGGGCAGCTCGTCAGCGTTCATGCAGTGCGTTCCTCGGTTGGTGCGATACCGATGCGCGGATGGTGCGGATGATCAGTCGCCGCCACGGCGGTTGAGCGCGCGACGGCGCATGGCGCCGCGGTCGGTCGCGCTCGGGGCGGCCGGCGTGTTGGGATCGGCATTGCCCGCGTCGCCGCCGGCCGCGGTCGCCGCGGAAGCGGCGAGGTGAGCGGCGAAGGCGCGGATGGTGGGGTAGCGGAAGATGTCGGTGAGGGCGAGCGGCACGTCGGTCGTGTCGCTCAGGCGCCGGAACACCTTGACCGCGAGCAACGAGTGGCCGCCGATCTCGAAGAAGTTGTCGTCGCGGCTCACGGCGCGGCCGAGCTCTTCGGACCAGATCGTGGCCACCATGCTCTCGCGCTCGTCGGCCGGGGGTACCAGCGTCGCGCTGCTCGCAGCGAGACCCGCGCCGGCGGGCGGCGCGGGCAGCGCCTTGCGGTCGACCTTGCCGTTCGGGGTGAGGGGGAACGCAGGCAGGGTGACCACCACGGCGGGCACCATGATCTCGGGGAGCTCCTCGGCGATGTGCTTGCGCAGGATGTCGCTGTCGGCCTTGCGGTTGCCGTGGGTGACGACGTAGGCCACGAGCTGCGGCGTGCCGCTGTCGGTGCGGGCCACCACGACCGACTGCACGACGTCGGCGTGCGTGTCGAGCACCGCTTCGATCTCGCCGAGCTCGATGCGGTGACCGCGGATCTTGACCTGGTTGTCGGCGCGGCCGGCGAACTCGACAGTGCCGCTCGGGTGGATGCGGGCGACGTCGCCGGTGGCGTAGACGAGGCCCATGCCGGGGCGGTCGACGAAACGCTCGGCGGTGAGCTCGGGTCGGTTGTGATAGCCGCGGGCCACGCCGTCGCCACCGATGTGGAGCTCGCCGTAGGCGCCGAGTGGCATCGGTTCGCCGTTGGGGTCGAGCACGAAGATCGTGGTGTTCGCGATGGGCAGGCCGATGGGCACGCCGCCCTCGGGTGCCTTGTCGATCTCGTAGGTGAGCGACCAGATCGTGGTCTCGGTCGGGCCGTACATGTTGGTGAACCGGCCGGGCAGCAGCGAACGCAGCTCCGACGCCAACGAGGTGGGCAGCGCCTCGCCGCCCACCATCATGTGCTGGATGGTGGTGAGCGCTCGGCGGTCCTGCGGATCGGCCACGAGCATCGCGGCGAGCGACGGCGTGCACTGCAGGTGGGTGACGCCGTGGCGTGCGGTCAGCGCGGCGACGGTGTCGTCCGCGACATCGATGACCTCGACGCTGCTCGACGGAACCGCCGGAGCGTTGGCGGCCTCGTCGCGATGTGCGTCGACGAGGGACTTCATCTCGCGGAGCAGGTCGAAGGAGCCGATGACCTTGTCGGTGTCGACGCCGAAGTCGATGAGGCACGCGACCTCGTCGACGCCGAGCGCGGAGACCTGCTCGACCATTTCGGCGGCGTCCCTCGGCGTGCCGAACAGGCCGCTCGTCTCGAGGTAGCGGGCTGAGGCCATGTCGAGCAGCTGGGAGAGCTCGTCGTCGGTGAGCGACTTGAATGCTTCGTCGGCGTCCTTGCCCGAACCGGCGAAGGTGGGGAACGCCGATGCCATGTTCTTCAACAGGCCGGCCGCGGTGCCGAGGTAGCCCTTCAGCGGCTGGCGTGCTTCTTCCTTCGCCGTGGTGGCGTCGTGATCGAGGAACGTGTGCAGCATCAACGTGACGCGTCCCTCGCCGGGGTGTCCGGCCGCGGCCCACGCATCGCGGTAGCGCTGGATGTTCGCACCGAGCTCGTCGACCGATTGGCCGAGGAGGTGCGTGAGCAGGTTGGTGCCGAGCGACCCGGCCTGCACGAAGGTGGACGGGGAGCCGGCGGAGGTGAGCCACACCGGCAGCTCGGGTTGCACGGGCCGGGGCAGCGTGCGGATGTTGACGGTGCCGCCGTCGTGGCCGTCCATGGGGACGGGCTCGCCGCGCCACAGGCGCTTGACCGTGTCGATCATGCCGGGCAGCAGTTCTTTCGCGCTGCCGTAGCCCGACGGGTTCAACACGAAGTCGTTGGGCTGCCATCCGGCCGCGAACGAGATGCCGACGCGACCGTTCGAGAGGTTGTCGACGATGGCCCATTCCTCGGCGACGCGCACCGGCGAGTGCAACGGCAGCACGACCGAACCGGCGCGGATCGCGATGTTCTTCGTGTGGGTCGCGAGCGCCGCGCTCATGACCGAAGGGTTCGGGTAGGAGCCACCGAACGCATGGAAGTGCCGTTCGGGTGTCCACACCGCTTCGAAGCCGTGCTGGTCGGCGAAGGTGGAACCTTCGAGCAGGAGGCGGTAGCCGTCGCCGGCCTGGGCCTCGCCGGCGGCGAAGTAGAACAGGCTGAACGACACGGGGCGGGTACCGAAGTGCGCTGCCGTCGCGGCGGGCGCGGCCGATGCGCCACCGTGGACCGGGATGCCGCGGTCGGCCTTGAGCACGACGTGGTAGCCGCGGGTGAGCGTCCACAGGAGCTCGAGCACCGAGATGTCGAACGAGAGGCTGGTGACCGACAGCCATACGCCTGGTGTGTCGTGCTCGATCTTTTCGTCCATGGCCACGAAGAAGTTGTTGGCGTTGCGATGCGTGAGCATCACGCCCTTGGGCTTGCCGGTGGACCCGGAGGTGTAGATCACGTAGGCCAGGTCGGTGGCCTCGTGATCGTGTGGTGCGGGGTCGGTGTCGACGTCGGCGTCGTTCGGGTGCACCAGCGCGAGACCGGGGCGCGACAGGCGCACCGCGATCTCACCTTCGGCGATGAGCGCTTTGATGCCGGCGTCGTCGACCATGAAGTCGAGGCGGTCGTCGGGATAGGTCGGATCGAGTGGCAGGTACGCCGCGCCGCAGTCGATGGTGGCAAGCACGCTGACCACCATGTCGAGCCCGCGCGGCAGCGCGATGCCCACGCGGTCGCCGCGTGCGACACCTGCAGAGCGGAGCTTGGCCGACAGCGCGTTCGCCGCCGATTCGAGTTGCGCGTAGGTGAGCGTGCGCGAACCGAAGGTGAGTGCGCCGGCGTCGGGGGTGCGTCGGGCCTGGGCACGGAACAGCGCGTCGACTGTTGCGTCGCGTTCGTAGGCGACGACGGTGTCGTTCATCGCGTCGAGCACGGTCTGCTCGCGGTGGCCGACCATGGGAAGCCGCTCGACCGGTTCGTCGGGCACGGCGAGTGCGGCGGCGAGCAGCGTGGTGAGCTGCTCGACGATGCGCGCGGCGTGCGCCGCGTCGGTGGCGTCGTTTCGGTGATGCAACGTGACCGTGGACGCGTCGGCGGCGACCGCGAAGCGCAGCACCGCCGTCGCGGCATGACCGGTGGGCGCGTTGGCGGCGCCGGCATCGAGGTGGATGACGACCAGAGGGTTCGGTGCGTGCTCGCGCGTGCGCGGGTCGCGGCCCAACAGGTCGCGCAGGAACGGCCCGCGCTTGGCGAGCGAGTCGCGTTCGGCGCTGACCTGGGCGCGCACGTCGGCGAACGACGCACCCGGGCCGATGTCGATCTTGGTGATGGGTTGCTGGGTGAGCGGCGCGAGCGCGGCACCCGCGGCGCGCGTGCCGGCACTGTCGAAGCCCACCGCGGCGCGTCCGGTGCCACCGACCCGTGCGAGCCACACCGCGAGTGCGGCGACGACGTCGTCGAGGGTGGCGCCGCTCGGCGGCATCAGCTCGGTGGTGGACCACGAAGCATCGCCCGGCGTGAGCGACACGCGTGGCACGTCGGTGGGTTCGAGGCCGGCGAGTCGGTTCAGCCAGAAGGTCTCGCTGCGGGCAAGTTGCGGATCCGCGCTGGTGAACGCCGCGATGAGGCCGGCGCTCGGACGAGGGAACAGATCGCCGGCACCGAGACCGCGCCGTGCGACCATGTCGCGCACGCACGTGAAGGTGCCCGACGGCGTGGAGACCTCGACGAGCAGCAGGTCGCCGTCACTCGTCGCGACGCGCACGCCTTGCTCGTCGATGCTGACGATGCTGCCCGGGACCGCATCGGCGGTGGCGTCGAGCACGCGGGTCTTCTCGAGCACGTAGACGTCGGTGTCGAGCACGATGCGCACCGAACCGAGGGTGTTGCGATAGCGCGTGCCGAGCGAGATGCCGCGCAGGGTGCGGTCGGTGAGCTCGGCCGGGGTGATCGGGTCGAAGATGGCGGCAGGTCGGGTGAACTTGCCGAACATGCGGTGCTCGCCGGCGGGCTGCGGCGTGGTCTCGAGTGTGCCGTTCGCAAGTTGGTCGGCGACGCGGGCGAAGCTGCGCACACCTGCTTCGTAGCACCGGGCGTTGAGCGAGAACGCCGTGTCGTCACTGCGGATCGGCATCGGTTCGGTGGTGATGATCTGGCCGCCGTCGACGTCGGCGGTCATGACGTGCCAGGTGATGGCGTGCTCGGTCTCGCCGCCGAGGATGCCCCACGTGGTGACGTTCAAACCGGCGTAGCCAGGTAGGGGACCGTCGTGGAAGTTGATGTTGACCGGCGCGAGCGCGAGGACCGCATCGGAGAGCACGCGGAGGTTGGCCACGCTCAACAGGACGTCGAACTCGTACTCGGCGAGCGTGGTCGCGAGGTCGCTCGCGGAATCGACGCACGCGATGCCGTTCTCCTCGGCGTACTCCTGAACCTGCGGGTTGTTGGTGGCGATGACGACCACGGGAAGACCGCGCTGGCGGGCGATCTCGGCGCACTGTGCGGCCAACGACTCGTCACCGATGAAGGCGCAGCGCCAGGGTGATCCGGCTGGGCGGGCGACGTTGTCGACCATCACGACCTCGCTTGCGGCGTCGGGGAGGGAGCACTCAACGGTACTTTTCGCGACCGGGGCCGACCTGAGCACAAGGGCTCAAGGGCTGCGCCATGCCCATGAAGTTGTGATGGTTCGGGAATGCACGTCATGTCATCTCGATCGTGGCGATGGGAGCTACCTCGCAAGATCGGCAGGAGTGAAGGGTCCTTGAGCGGTTCGGAGCCCACGCTACGCGTCGCAGCATGGGGTAGCTCCGCACGTGACGTGACGGTTCGTTGACGTCTGGCGAGGTGGCAGGTCCGGCTGGCGCGCTCGGCCGCCTCGACCTCAGAAGATCGCGACCGGATTGAGCGGCGAGCCCGTTGCGCCACTTAGGCGAAGTGGGGCGAGATGCATGAAGAATGACCAACGATTGCGAAGAGTGCATGCATCGGCGAGCGGTTCGAGGTCGAGGTTGTCGAGCAGCCACAGGCCCATGGCAGTGATGCCGATCGCGTGGATGGGCATGGCGAGACCGTCGCGGTGATAGCCCGACGGCATGGCGTCCTGGCCGCCGTCGTTGCCGATGACCGCCACCTGACGTTCGTGGAGCCAGGGGAGTGCCGTGGCGTGCCAACCGGCCTGGCCGAGGTTCATGGGCCGGGGGCCTTCGGCGCGCTTGCGCTTCGAGTATCCGACGCGTAGGAACACGATGTCGCCCGGCCGCACCGTGATGCCTTGGCGCTCTTCGGCGGCCTCGAGGTGGGCCGGCGTCACACCGAACCCGGGGTCGAGCCACTCGACGCCCACCACCGGCGGGATGTCGAGCAGCACGCCACGAGACGTGATGCCACCGGCCACGTCGGTGATGGCGAGCGACACGGCACCCGCATGCGCGGTGACGTGCTCGGCCGGCAAGCCGTTGTACATCGCCTTGTCCCAGAAGATGTGCGACAGCGCGTCGATGTGGGTCATGTTCATGCCGTGGAACGCGAACCCGACGTACTCGGCCGCACCGGCGCTGCGGTCGTTGGTCCGGCGGTGCTTCTGCAGGACACGGTTGTCGTCACCGAGGCCTTGGCCGGTGTTGATCATGTAGCGGTGCGACGGACCGTGCAGGTCGTCGGTGCCGTCGATGTCCCATGCGCACGACACCGACACACCGTCGCGGATCTCGTCCGCTGCAGCCCGCGTGACCTCGGAGGTCACGTAGTTGAGCGTGCCGAGGCGATCGTCGGCGCCCCAGTGGCCCCAGTTCGACAGCGTGTCGAAGTACTCGAGGATCGTCTCGACCGGTGGGTGGTCCTGCTCCGGGCGAGTCGTCTCGTTCGTCACGCCGGTTCCCGGATGACCTTGGTCGCGTCGGGGTTGTGGTACTCGCGCCATGCGCAGATCTTGCCGTCGCGGAATCGGAAGATGCCCACGTACTTGTTCGTGTAGTTCTTGCCGTTCGATGCGACCACCGCGTCGCTCTGGTACTCGGCGATCACGAGGTCGGGGTCGTCGGTCGCGTAGATCGCCGTGGGTTCGTTGCGGAACGAGGTGAACATCTTGAACGTCGCGCGCTGCATGCCGTCCCACGTGGCGCGCCCGTCGAACGAGTTGGGTATCGGTGCCGACGCATACGGCAGTTCGAAGTGCAGGTCCTCGGTGACGTAGTCGGCGAGCTTGTCGTACGCGGCTGCGGTGATGTGCGCGAGAACCGCACGCACGTTGTCGGTGTTGTCCCGAACGGTGTTGCTCATGGCGTCATCCCTTTGCGATGTCGGCGAGTACTCGGAGGCAGTCGTGGCGTTGCGCGTCGCTCGTGCCCATGGGGGAGATGACCACTTCGTCGGCGCCTGCCGCGAAGTAGGCGTCGATGCGCTTCGCCAGTGCGTGCTCGTCGCCGTGGGCGATGCTCGCGTCGATCATCTGCGGCGACCACCCACCGGCCACGCTGCGGTCACCCAGCGGCACGCCGGCGTGCTCCCACATGGCCCGGTAGAACGGCATCATCGGGTAGATCATCAGGTCGGCCGCGCAGATCTGTGCGAGGTCTGCGTCGTCGTTCGTGAGCACCGCCACGAACTCCGCGAGCACCGGGGGCGCGGGGCGCCCCGCGTTGGTCGCGCCCGTGCGGACGTTGGGCACGATGACGTCGGCCGTGTAGTCGGGCGAGGGCAGCCACGGCAGCACGCCGTCGGCATGCGCGCCCGCCAGCCGGCACATCTGCTCGCGCAGCGCGCTGAGCATCACCGGTGGCCGGCCGCTGTTCTCGACATCGAGCATGCCCTGCACCTCGTATCGCTCGCCGTGGTGCGCGATACGGCCCTCGTCGAGCAACGTGCGGACGATCGTGAGGTACTCGCGCAGGTGCGAGATCGGCCGGTCGAACGCGATGCCGAGGCGCTGCATGACCGGCGCGTGCGACGGGCCGAGGCCCAGGCGGAACCGACCGTTGCACAGCGCGTTGGCCGTGGCGGCTTGCTGGGCCATGACCTGCGGGTGGCGCGGCCAGGTCGGGGCCACGGCGACGCCTAGGGTGATGCGCTCGGTCTGGGTGCCTGCGTAGCCGAGCGCCATGATCGGGTCGATGCCGAACGCGCTGCCGAGGAACATGCCGTGGAACCCGAGCTCCTCGGAGCGCTTGGCCAGGGTGACCACGTTCGTGACCGAACGCGTCTCGGGGAACAACACCGAGATCTTGCGCGCCATGAGCACCCCCTGAGCCGCCGCGCGATCGACCCGTTCCCCCAGGTCGGCGCGTGTGCCGACTGTAGTAGCGGGCGCGGGTCCGCCGCTCGTGGCGCAGAGGATCAGAGGCGGGCGGTCGAGTCGTCGCGATTCGGACGCCAGGGTGTTGGGGCCACCGAGTCGACGCTGCTAGCCTCTCGGTCTCTCGGGCCGTTAGCTCAGTTGGCAGAGCACTTGCATGACGCGCAAGGGGTCGTGGGTTCGAATCCCTCACGGCCCACTCGAGAAATCGCAGGTCAGGACCTATTTTGGTTCTGACCTGCGTCTGATTTTCGGACCGTTTTCGGCTGCTACTTCAGCTAAACTTCAGCTAAACACTTCAGCTAACGGTGGACATCGAGCGACATTCGTGGCCTTGGGCGGACGCTGCTCAGTCCTCCGGGAACATGTGATCCATCGCTTGGGCCGCGCCTCCTGCGGTGGGCAAAACCGAGTGCCGGTAGACCGCCTCGGTCGTTCGGGTCGTGCTGTGGCCCATCACGTCGGCGACGAGCTCGATGGACACACCAGACGCCGACAGAAGCGACACAGCGCTGTGTCGCAACTCGTGCGGATGCCAATGACCAAGCCCCGCTTCTCGGCACACGCGATTGAACTCGCGGCGGAAGTTGCTGGGATCGAGGAGTGAGCCCACCGTTGTGGGAAAGATCAGTCCGAGGTCGTTCCACTCGGAGCCGGCACGTAGTCGTTCGCGCGCCTGTCTACGTCGGTGTTTGGTGAGCGATGCGATGGCGGCCGTGGGTAGCGCGATGGCACGGCGGCTCTTGCGGGTTTTCGTCGCTCCGAGTCGCAGTTGGCCGCGTTCGCGCTTCAAGGATCGTTCGATCCGCAACGTGCCCGCGGTGGGGTCGAAGTCGGTCCATATGAGCCCGAGTGCCTCGCCGGGTCGCAGTCCGACCATGAGCATGACCACGAAGGCCGCCTCGAGGCGCGTGCCCTTCGCTGCGCTGAGTAGTGCACGCGCCTCGTCGTGGTCGAGTGAGCGACCTTGCGGCACGGTCCCACCGCGAGGTGCGCGGACGATCGATGCGACGTTGCGGTTGACGAAACCTTCGAGCAACGCGTGGTCGATTGCCATGGCGAGGACAGACCGCAGCCGCAGGACGGTGTTGCGCGCCATACCGCCGTCGATCTTCTCGCGCA
>JBKJKR010000211.1:0-5804 GCA_046597135.1 Acidimicrobiales bacterium
GCGTTCACCTGGGAGCTCACCGACCGGGTCGACGACCTGAAGTCGGCGCTCGGCCTCTGAGCCCCACCCGCGCCGGCGGCCGAGTGGTGTCGCCCGACCCCGCGTCGCCCGACGGCGCGCCGCTCGAGCTCTTCCCCCAAGCAGCATCGGCGAGATCCGAGTTGTGGGAGACGACGCGGCCTGATGGCCGCGTCGTTCGCGTCCTGCCCGATGTCGCCGGCATCGACCGAACGTTCGATTACCTCGTGCCCCCGGCGTGGGATGCGCCGGGTGATCCGCGCGGGCTGATCGTGTTGCCCGGCTCACTGGTGCGCATCGATCTGCACGGGCGACGGGTCGGCGCGTGGGTGCTCGAGGTCGACGTGGAGCCGCCGGCCGGTGTCACGCTTCGACCGCTCGCCAAGGTGTCCTCGCTCGGTCCTCCCGCCGAGGTGCTCGAGCTCGCCGAGGCCACCGCTCGCCGCTGGTACGGGCGCCTGGCCAACGTGCTCACCACGGCGTCGCCGCCGACGGCGGTGCGGGCGCTGCCCCCGGAGCGGTCGGCGATGCCCGCACCACAAGGCGCGGGGACGTCGTACGACGACGCCTTCGCGTCGGCCGGGACCCGTGTCCTGCGCCTCCCACCGGCTGACGATGCCTTCGACGTGATCGCGGCAGCCACCAGACGTGGCAACTCGTTGATCCTTGCGCCTTCGCTCGACGAAGCGCGAGCGTTTGCGACTCGCCTGCGGCGCTCCGGCGTCACCGTTGCCCTGCACCCTCGCGACTGGGCGCTGGGCGCGTCCGGGGCCACCGTCGTCGGTGTGCGCGCCGCGGCCTTCGCCCCGGTGCACCACCTCGCAGCCATCGTGGTCGTCGACGAACACGTCGAGACCTACCAGGAAGAGCGCATGCCCACCTGGCACGCCCGCGACGTGTGCATCGACCGGGCGCGCCGAGCCGGCGTTCCGTGCGTGATCACCTCGCCGGCACCCACCCTCGATGCGCTGGCGGCCGGCGACGAGCACGCTCCTTCACGCACGGTCGAACGCGCCGGCTGGCCCATCGTCGACGTGATCGACCGACGCCGCGACGACGTGGGCCACGGCGGTCTGTTCAGCGAACGCATCGTGTCGGTGCTGCGGGGCGAGGGCCCGGTGGTGTGCGTCTTGAACCGCACCGGGCGATCGCGACTGCTCGCGTGCGCGGCATGCGGCGAGCTCGCCCGTTGCGAGCGCTGCCATTCCGCAGTCACCCAGCGCGACGACGGCACGTTGGTGTGCGGGCAATGCGACATGGCCCGTCCTGCGCTGTGCGCCTCGTGCGGTTCGCAACAGCTGAAGAACCTGCGACTCGGGGTCACGCGCGCTCGCGAAGAGCTCGAAGCGCTCGCGCAGCGGCCGGTCGCCGAGGTCACCGCGGAGCACGAGCGGGGCGACCGCACCAGCAACGTGTACATCGGCACCGAGGCCGTGCTGCATCAGGTCCGGTCGGCCCGCGCCGTTGTCTTCCTCGACTTCGACCAAGAGCTGCTGGCCCCGCGCTTTCGGGCCGCCGAGCAGGCGATGGCCTTGTTGGTGCGCGCCGCCCGGGTGGTCGGGCCGCGCACGAGCGGCGGCCGCGTTGTCGTGCAGACGCGCCTGCCGCGCCACGAGGTGCTCGACGCCGCGCTGCATGCCGACCCGGGCCGCCTGGTCGCCGCCGAACGCGAGAATCGCCGAGCACTCGGCTATCCGCCGTTCTCCGCGTTGGCGGTGGTGTCCGGGGTGGCCGCGCCCGAGTTCGTCGCCCGCCTCGGGTCACCAGCCGGCGTCGACGTCATGGGCCCGAACGACGGTCGGTGGCTGGTGCGGGCCCCCGACCACCGCCGATTGGCCGACGCGCTGGCGGCAGTCGACCGGCCACCCGGACGGCTACGAGTCGAGGTCGACCCCCACCGCGTGTGAGCGTGCCGCGGCGGGCGACGGCGGGGGAGTGGGCGAGGTCCAGCTGTGGCGGCGCATCTCGTAACAGGCGATGGCCGCCGCAGTGGCCACGTTGAGCGAGCCGATCTTGCCGAGCATGGGGATGAACGCGACGGTGTCGCACAGCGCGAGCGTCGCGGACGACAGGCCGCGGTCCTCGTGCCCGAGCGCGAGGCACACACGGTCGGTTGCCTCGACCTCGTGGAGTGGCCGCGCGCCATCGGCCAGCTCGATCCCGATGACCTGGTAGCCCTGGGCCTGTGCGTCGCGCACGGCGGCCTCGGCGGTCTCGCACACCGTGAAGGTGAGATAGCGGTCGGCGCCGAGCGCGGTCTTCTTGGTCTTCGGATGCGTGATCGGTTCGGTGGCACCGGACAACCACACGTGATCGACGCGGAACGCCGCGGCGCTGCGGACGATGGCACCGACGTTGAACGGGTTCTGCACGCTGTCGAGGAGGAGCGCCACCGACCCCTCGGTGCGACGCCGCCATTCCCGGTGCAGACGCTTCTGGCCCGTGCCATCGAGCTGCTTCATGCGGCGCTCTTTCGTGTTGTGTCGAGGATGCGGTAGGCACGGCGCGAGCCGAGCCGTTGGGTGGGAAAGCCCTGCGCGGTCAGCCATTCGGCCAGCGAGTCGCTGCCGAGGTGGCGTTGCACCACGAGCGACGCGTGCGCGCCGGGTGCGAGCTGCGCCAGCCAGCGCACCAGCAGCGCGTGCAACGCCGGCTTGCCGACCCGGATGGGCGGATTCGACCAGATGCCGGTGAACTCGAGGTGTGCCGGCACGTCGTCGGGTGCGCACACGATGACGTTGTCGATGCCGTTGGCGGCCGCGTTCGCGACGCAGAGTGCACGGGCCCGTTCGTTCACGTCGATCGCGTACACGGTCGAGTGCGGGGCCCGGCGGGCGAGCGTCAACGCGATCGGGCCGTAGCCGCACCCGATGTCGAGCAGCGCGCCGACACCTCGGGGGTCGGGCTTCGGTCCGTCGAGCAGGAGGTACTTGGTGCCCGGGTCGACTGCGCCACCGGCGAAGACCCCGCTGTCGGTGCCGAGTTTGATCGACAGGTCGGGCAGGGTGAGCGCCACCGTCGACTCCCGATGGCCGGTTGTCGGAACGGGGTCGAAGTAGTGGGACACGACGAAAACCGTATCCCGCTAGCCTGATTCCCATGGCGCCTTACCAGATCCGCGTCTTCGGCGACCCGGTGCTCAAGCAGGTCGCGAAGGAGATCACCAACGTCGACGGCGCACTGGTGCGACTCGTCGACGACATGTTCGACACGATGTACGACGCGCCCGGCATCGGCCTCGCGGCGCCCCAGGTGGGCGTGCAGAAGCGCTTGTTCGTCTACGACCTCGGCGACGACCAGCCCGGCGTGCTCGTGAACCCGGTGATCAAAGAGACCGACGGCGAGTGGCTCTACGAAGAAGGTTGCCTGTCGGTGCCCGGTCTGTCGTGGGAGATCATGCGGCCGAACCGCGTCCACCTCGTCGGCTACGACCTGGACGGCAACGAGGTCGACCTCGAGGTCGACGAGCTCGCCGGTCGCCTGTTCCAGCACGAGTTCGACCATCTCGACGGCAAGCTGCTGCTCGACCACCTCGACGAGGATCAGCGGCGCGAGGCCATGAAGGTCCTGCGCGACCGGGCCATGGGCCTGCCGGCCGTCGAACCTGCGCCGGCCAAGCGGCGTGGCCTGTCGTTGCGGTGACGGCGCCACCCGATCGTCCCCGTCGTCTCGTCTATCTCGGAACACCCGATGTCGCGGTCGAGCCGCTGCGCGCGCTCCACGCCGCCGGCTACGACATCGCACTCGTGGTCACCCGCGCCGACAAGCGTCGCGGGCGTGGCAGTGCGTTGGTGCCCTCGCCCGTCAAGGCGACTGCGCTCGAGCTCGGTCTCCCCGTCACCGATCAGGTCGATGACGTGCTCGCCGTCGGCGCGGATCTCGGCGTGGTCGTCGCGTTCGGGCGCATCATCAAGCCGCACGTGCTCGCCGTGCTGCCCATGGTCAACCTGCACTTCTCGCTGTTGCCGCGCTGGCGTGGGGCTGCGCCGGTCGAGCGCGCCATCCTCGCCGGCGATGCCACCACCGGTGTGTGCGTCATGGCGGTCGAAGAGGGTCTCGACACCGGTGGTGTGTACCGCCGGGCCGAGACACCGATCGACCCCGACGAGTCGCTCGACGAGCTGCGGGGCCGTCTCGTGGTCGTCGGTACCGGGCTGTTGCTCGACGCCTTGACCAATGGCATCGGTACGGCCGCACCGCAAACCGGCGAGGTCACCCATGCAGCGAAGATCGATCCGAGCGAGCTCGCGCTCGACTTCACGTCATCGGCGGTGACCGTGCACCGGCAGGTGCGGCTGGGCGACGCCTGGACCACGTTCCGCGGCAAGCGCCTCAAGGTGTGGCGCACGCGGGTGGTCGACCCGGCGGAGGTGTCGGTCACCCTCGCCCCCGGCCAGATCGAGGGCGCCTTCGTCGGCACCGGGGACGGCGTGCTCGAGCTCGTCGAGGTCCAGCCCGAGGGCAAGGGACGCCAACCGGTAGCCGCATGGCGCAACGGCGCGCGGCCCACCCCCGCCGATCGTTTCGGCGTATGACCGACCGCCCGCCGCCTCGCTCCGGCACGTCCCGCTCCGGCGCGTCCCGCTCACGTGGTCCGCGCCCGGCCGGACCGCGCCCTTCCGGTTCGCGCGCCGGTGCCTCCCAGACCCGAGCGCCGCGCCCACCCGCGCCCGATGCTCGGCGCGTGGCCATCGAGGCGCTCGAACGCATCGACCGCGACGCGGCATACGCGAACCTGCTCGTCCCGTCGATGCTCGCGTCCTCCGGGCTCGACGAGCGCGACCGTGGCTTCGTCACCGAGCTCGTCTACGGCACCACCCGCATGCGTCGGGCCTGCGACCACCTGGTCGACCGCTTCGTGATCGATCAGACCATCGAACCGGTCGTGCGCGCCGCCCTTCGCGTGGGCGCCTATCAGCTGGCGTTCCTCGGCACGCCGGCGCATGCGGCGGTCGACGCCACCGTCGGCGCAGCGCCCAAGCGCGCACGCGGGTTCGTCAACGCGATCCTGCGCCGTGTCGCGAGCAACCCCATCGACACTGTCGGATGGCCCGACGACGCCACTCGCTTGAGCTACCCCGATTGGATCGTCGAGCGCCTCGTCGCCGACCTCGGCCGCGACGAAGCCATGGCCGCGCTCGCGGCCATGAACGAACCGGCCACGGTGCACGTGCGCGCCGACGGCTACCGCCAAGACGTTGCGTCGCAGCTCGTCGCCGACGCCGTCGAAGCCGGGCCCGGGCTACGGGTGGCCGACGTGTGCGCGGCGCCAGGGGGCAAGGCCACGGCGCTCGCGTCCACCGGTGCCGGCGTGTTCGCCGGCGACCTGCGCGTCGGACGGCTCTCGCTCATCGTCGACAATCGCCGCACGCTCGACAGCCGCAACCTGCACATCGTCGCGGCCGACGGTCGACACCTTCCGTGGCGCGACAGCGTGTTCGACCGGGTGCTCGTCGACGCGCCGTGCTCCGGCCTCGGCGCGCTGCGTCGCCGCCCCGACGCCCGGTGGCGCATCACCGCCGACTCCATCGATCGCCTCGTCGAGGTGCAACGGGCCCTGGTCGATGAAGCGGTGCGTGTGCTCGCGCCTGAAGGCATGCTCGTCTACAGCGTCTGCACGCTCAGCACCGCCGAGTCGCGCGGCATCGACTCGTACATCGCCGCCGCGCACCCGGAGCTGGTCCCCGTGGTCGTCGAAGGTGGGCCATGGCGTCGCGACGAGCGGGGTGCCCGTCTGCTTCCCCAGGACCAGGGCACCGACGGCATGTGCCTGTTCCGCTATCGGT
>JBKJKR010000316.1:0-9194 GCA_046597135.1 Acidimicrobiales bacterium
CGCGAGCTTCTCGAACGTCTGGCGAAGTGACGGTCGAGTACCTCGACCTCGCGGACTACGTTGCGATCGCTGCTGCGGTCACGGGAATCGACGAGTCGACGATCCTCCGTTTCGAACGACTGAGCCTGGCCGACTCTGCTGCATGCGCCGTCGGCGTCCTTCGGCGACACCGAGTTCTATCCGGACTTCGTCGACAAGGCTGCAGTGCTCATCGTGCGCTTGGCGAAGAACCATCCGTTGCCCGATGGCAACAAGCGTGCGGCATGGGTCGCATTGCGCGTCTTCATCGAGATCAACAACTGGCACTGGTCGACTCGCCCGACCGTCGACGACGCCGAAGCTGCGGTGCTCGCGATCGCAAGCGGCGAGTGGAGCGAAGCCGACACATCAACCTGGTTGCGCCAGCACCTCGGCCCCTCAGACCCTGACTGAATGCGGACGAGCAGAGCATCGAGCGACCGACGATCCGAGGGCCGCGCCACGAGCGAGGCCGGCGCCCCGCGACGACGTTGGTAAACGTTTCACGCGTTCAACGTCCTCACTCGGAAGCACGACGACTCTGCGGACCGGGTGGACGTCCACTCGACCGGGGCATCACTCCGCGGTGACCATCACTGCGACCATCGTGCACGGTTTGCCGTCGACCAAGCGCCACCCGTGCAGGCACGCCTGGATGACGGCGCTGTCGCCTACGCCCAGCCGGGTGGCGCCGTCCTCGAGCATGAGGTCGATCTCGCCGTCGGTCACGATGACCAGATCGATGGTGGGCGTGCAATGCAGCGTCGGATCGGCCTCGGTGAAGCGGACGAGTCGCCAGGTCGTAGCGCCGACCGCGGGAGCCCAGAGCTGCCAGTCGTCCGGTTCGACGTCGCCGCCGTCGGTGGGTGAGGTGACCGCGCCGTCGAAGCGCCACAACTCGGCGAGCTCGACACCGTGCATGTTCTTCAACCCGGTGGGCGGCCCGCTCGACAACGCACCCGAGCGCCCTTCACCATCGAGACCCGCGACGACGCGTCTTGGGCGCAAGCTGATCTCCGGCTCGGTGTTCATCGCGTGCTCGTGCCTCCCGCTCGACGACGCCGGATGATACCGGAGCCATTGCATCCTCTCCTACGAGCTTGGGCGGGAGAGCGACTGCGCGTGCGAACCGGCGGCCGGGCAGCCACCAGTTCGCGTCGCCCATCAACGCCATCGAGGCCGGCACCCACACTCAGCGCAGCCGCACCGTCTGGTGTTGGATTGCGCCGAGGTGCAGGTGGCCGAAGCGGGTGGGCTCGCCGACGAGCTCGAGGCGTGGCAGCACGGGGATCAGCGCACGCAGCGCGGCGCGCAGCTCCCAGCGCGCGAGGTTCGCACCGAGGCAGAAGTGCGCGCCGTGGCCGAACGCCTGGTGGTAGTTCGGCGAGCGCGTCACATCGAAGCGGTACGGGTCGGTGAACGCTCGCTCGTCGCGGTTCGCCGACGGGTAGTACACGCCGACGGTGTCGCCTTTGCGGATGCGTTGACCGTGGAGCTCGACGTCGGCGGTGGCGGTGCGTGCGAACTGGATCACCGGCGACGTCCACCGCAGCACCTCCTCGGCGGCGGTGTCGACCAGCGACGGGTTGTCGCACAGCAGCTGCAGCTGCTCGGGATGTTGCAGCAGCGCGATGACGCCACCGGTGGTCGCGTTGCGCGTGGTCTCGTTGCCCGCGGCCAGCAGCAGGAGCGTGTAGCCGTTGAGCTGCTGATCGGTCAGCGGGCAACCGTCGACCTTGCCGGTGCTCACGCGGCTCACGAGGCCGACCCCCGACTCGTCGGCGCGTCCGCGATCGCCGATCTCCTGGCAGTAGTTGTAGAGCTCGGCGCTCTTGCGCAGCCGCAGTTCGTTGTAGCTCTCGCCGGGGAGCGCGGCGCGCATCATGACCTCGCGCGAGCTGAACGCGAAGCCGAAGTACTCGTGCACGCGCGACCAGTCGTCGGCCGGCAGGCCCATGAGGTCGCAAATGGTGGCGAGCGGCAACTTCACCGCGAGGTCCTCCACGAGGTCGGCTTCGCCGTGCGCTTCGAGGTGCTGGGTGAACTCGTCGGCGAAGCGCGACGCGTACTGGGCGAGGTGCGACTCGAGTTGGCGCATGGCCTTCGGGGTGAACGAACGCGCCGCGAGGTTGCGGAACTGCGTGTGGCGCGGCTTGTCCATGTAGACGAGGTCGGGCACCTCGTCGACGTCCCACCCGAAGCGTTCGTTCCGGATGCGGTAGCGGTCCCACATCTCGATGTCGTCCTGTGTGGACGCGAGTCGCAGACGTGCGCCGCCGTTGATGAACAGCTTGTCGTTCGAGCCGACGAAGTGGACGTCGTCATACCGGGTGATCGCCCAGAAGGGCTCGATGTCGGGGCGCTCGTACCAGTGCACGGGCGCGTCGGCGCGGAGGAGGTCCCAGTCGGCCCACGGGTAGCCGCGGGACGCGAGCAGTTCGGTGGAGTGGATGTCGATGGAGTCGAGCGAGAGCGCTGTGACCATCGCCATACCGTAACCGGGCGCCGATTCGTGCGTCGGCGGTGTCGCACGGCGTGTCGTCGGCCAGCATCGAGCATTGTTCGATCGCTCAACTCGTTGCGCTCGGTACCGATGGGATGACAACGGTTCCTCGGCGAGCCTGGTCCCTGCCCTCTCCGGAGCCTGACCGAGAGGAACGCCGATGGACCAGGCTGCAGCCACTGACGTTTCCGGGCTCATCCTGACGGTCCGCAGCGCCCCGGCCGCGGGCGTGTGACGGCGTGCGGTGGCCGAACAGACGGCAGTGGCTCGCCGCCGGCCTGACGTTCGCCGCAGCGGTGTGCGCGTGATCGCCAATGTCAGCGCGGGCCCCGAAACGGCCATCGCGCCGGCCGCGGGTACCGAGTCGCAGTTGGAGCAGCAGTCGGTCGAGTCCACGCGATCGCGCCGCGCTGCGCACCTGGGTGGTGCGAACTGGCATCGGTCCGCGCCGACGTCGGCGACTGGAACACGCACCGCGTCATGTCGCTGTGGATGTTCCACACGCCGTCGACCGCTCAGATCGGTCTCCCCGACGGTGTCCCCGCGGTTGCATCAGCTCCAGCCGCCTGACAGCTCAGCGCAGCTCGTCCACGTAGCGATCCGTGCCCACGGCCGTGGGCCGGAAAGGGCCGGAGAACCGGATCACGCCCTTGCCGCCCGCGGCGAGGGAAACGTGATGGTGGCGCAGCTGCTCGTCGGTGACGTCGTCGGGGTCACGGTCGAGGAACCAGAGCAGGCACAGCCGCTGCCCGAGTGCGGCCGGCGGTGCCACCGAGGGAGTACCCGGCTGGTCGATGAGACCCTGCGAGAACGGCGCGGGCGCGAATGCGAGGACCATGCCCGCCGGCGACCCGGCCAGGTGCGCAGGCAGGTGCGTGTCGCGCAACCACGCCTCGAGCTCATCGAACGACTCGGTGCTCGGCGCGTCGATCACTTCTACGACGAGACCGGCGAAGGGTGCGTCGAGTGCAAGGTGCGGCTTCATCGGTCCGGTGTCGCGCACGAGGCCGAACCGGTATCGGTGAAAGGCGGTGTACACGTGCTCGCGCGCGACGAAGCCCCGTCCGTGAGGCATGAGCGCGTCGATCATCGCGAGGTACCCCCACCGCTCGTTGTCCTCCTCGTGGCCTTTGGTGATCCAGTACAGCGAGATGTAGCAACCGGCGTCGGGCGGCTGCACCGCGCTGTGCTCGACGGCGACGCGTCGGTCGCGCAGCGCGCGCGTCGCCACCCACCGACGGCCCGCGAACATCCACGGGCCGTGCATCGCGCCCGAGTAGAAGTGATCGTCCTCGTACCAGCGGTTGTAGGCGTGTTCGTGGCCCGGATGCGGCTCGACCATCGTGATGAGCGCGCCGCCGATGGCGACGTCGTTCGGCAAGTGGTGGGCGATCTCGGTGTACGGATCGGTCATCGGTGCTCCCGCGCAGTCGGCCGTGTGATCACGGGCGACGTCATTCTTGTCGCGCGGCCCGCTTCGGGCTATCGAGGCGCAAGCATGATCACGCCCACGCCGACCAGACAGATCACGGCACCGACCGTGTCGAAGCGGTCGGGGCGGAAGCCGTCGATGACCATGCCCCACGCCAGCGATCCGGCGACGAACACGCCGCCATACGCGGCGAGGACCCGGCCGAAGTTGCTGTCGGACTGTGCGGTGGCCACGAGGCCGTAGATCGCCAATGCGATGAAGCCGCCGGCGATGAACTTGAGGCCTCGGCCCTCGCGCACGCCCTGCCAGACCAGCCAGGCTCCACCGATCTCGCATACCGCCGCCGCGAGGAACAGCCCGATCGTCCGCGCCACTGCCACGTGAGTCTCCGTCGTCAATCGATGCCGGTGTGGCCGGCGAACGAGGCGAACGTATCGGGTTCGTCGAGCACGCCGCGTGCGGTGCGGATCTCGATGTCGCGCAGTTGTTCGATCGGCGCTCGGCGCCTCAGTAACAGGTCGAGCCGAGTATCGAGGCAACCGCAGTCAGGCGTTGTGGTCGAAGGCGGAACCAGGCCCACTTGCCGCGCTGCTCGCGCTCGAGTACGCCGGCGTTCACGAGCTGGGTGAGGTGATGGCTGATCGTCGGTTGGCTGCGATCGAGCGCGTCGGGTAGGTCGCAGGCGCACAGCTCACCGCTGCCGCTCGACGCGACGAGCGACACGATGCGCAGGCGCACCGGGTCGGCGAGTGCCTTCAGAACGGTCGCGAGCGCGACGGCGTCGTCCTCGGACAGCGTCGGTGTCCTGAGGGTTCCGCAGCACAAACCGTCGAGCGTTGCCGTCATGATTTTCATATTGACATCGATCGAAGTATCTGTCAACGTATCGATCAGTATCGATTCAACGAAAGGTCGCTGCGATGCGTCTCCAACTCGCGCTCAACGTCGACAACCTCGACGACGCCATCGACTTCTACACCAAGATGTTCGACACCCCGCCGGCCAAGGTCCGGCCCGGCTACGCCAACTTCGCCGTCGCCAACCCCCCGTTGAAGCTGGTGCTCTTCGAAGGCGAAGGCCCCTCCGGGTCGATCAACCACCTCGGGGTCGAGACCGAGACCTCCGCCGAGGTGCTGGCCGCCGAGGCCCGGCTGTCGGCATCGGGTCTCGACACGACCGGCGTCGATGACACCCAGTGCTGCTACGCCGAAAAGACCGAGACGTGGGTGCACGCGCCCGACGGCAACAAGTGGGAGTGGTACGTGAAGACCGGCGACTCCGAGCAGCTCCAGAACGTCGTCGTCTCGGGCTCCGACGCCGGTGCCGGCGGTTGTTGCATCGCCGCGCCCAGCACCGCCGACCAGACCACCGGCGAGACGAGCTGCTGCGCGTAGGACGTGTTCACGCGTGGTCGGCGGCTGGCGAGTCGCTGACCACGGTCACGCGACGTAGGTGCTGATCTCGGTGGTCTTGACGGACGCCCAGATCTCGTCGCCCGGGTGACGGTCGAGCGCCGCGAGTCCGGCCGTGGTGATCTCGGCCGCGATCGGAAGCGGATCGCCGAGGCTGACGCGCACGCGGTCGAACGACGTCTCGACGTAGGCGATGGTGGTTCGCCACACGTTGCGGGGGCTGCCGTCGGGTGGGGTCCGATAGAGCGCGATGGCGCTCGGTGGGATCGAGGCGTACGTCGCACCCTGGCATTCGCCGTTGACGACGAGGCTCGCCCCGGAGGCGGTCATGAAGGTGGTGCCCGCAGTGGTGCCGGTGACCAGGTTGGTACCGACGAGTTGCGCCACGTAGCGACTTCGTGGCTGCGCGGCGATCGACGCGAGCGAACCGCTCTGGGTGACGCGGCCCGCTTCGAGCACGACAACCACGTCGGCGAGCGCGTACGCGTCGAGTGGGTCGTGGGTGACGAGCACGCGCACACCCTCGAACGCGGCGAGGTGTCCGCGAAGCTCGCGTCGGACCTCGGCGCGGGTGGTGGCGTCGAGCGCGGCCAACGGTTCGTCGAGCAGCAGCAACTTCGGATCGGTGGCGAGCGCCCGTGCCAACGCAACGCGCTGTTGCTGGCCACCCGACAACGCCCCAGGGCGATGGTGGGCATGGCTCGCGAGGCCGAGTCGATCGAGCCATGTGGTCGCCGTCGCCCTCGCCGCGCTGCGGCCGACGCCGCGAGCCTGCAGTCCGAACGCGACGTTGTCGGTGGCGCTCATGTGCGCGAACAGCAGGTAGTCCTGGAACACCACGCTCACGTGACGGCGCTCGGCGGGGACGAACGTGTCGGTGCCCGGCTCGTCCAGCACCTCGTCGCCCAATGCGATGCGGCCGCGGTCGATCGGTTGCAGCCCGGCGAGGCAGCGCAACAGCGTGGTCTTGCCCGACCCGTTCGGGCCGAGGATCGCCAGCACCTGGCCCGGTTCGACGGTGAGGTCGACGGTGAGGTCGAGTGCGCCGAGGCGCAGTGAGAGCTCCGCGGTGAGTTGCATGCCGTGGCCTCAGGCGTTCGGTGACGCGGTCATGGCGCCGAGCCAGCGGTCGCGCAGCGCGACGAGCACGCCGAAGGACACAGCCACCATCAAGAGGCTCGTGACGATGGCCTCGGGCCCGTTCGATTCGAGCTTGAGGTACGTGACGAGCGGGAGCGTCTGCGTGGTGCGGGGGAAGTTGCCGGCGAAGGTGATGGTGGCGCCGAACTCGCCGAGCGCACGTGCCCACGCGAGCACCGCCCCTGCGACGAGTGCAGGTCGGATCGCGGGCAGCGTCACCCGCCGGAACGTGTACCAACGGGTGGCGCCGAGCGTTCGTGCCGCGTCCTCGAAGCGCGGGTCGAGTTGGCGCAACGCACCCTCGACGGTGATCACGAGGAACGGCATGGCCACGAACGTCTGCGCCAGCACGACCCCCGCGGTGGTGAACGGCAGGCGGATGTCGAACCAGCGATCGAGCCACTGGCCGACGAGGCCACGCCGACCGAGCGCGAAGAACAACGCGACACCCCCCACGACCGGTGGCAGCACCATCGACAAGGTGCACAACGCGCGCACCGCGCCGCGACCGAAGAACCGCACGCGCGCGAGCAACCACGCGAGCGGGACGCCGAAGATCACCGAAAGCGCGGTCGACCACAACGAGCAGACGATCGACAACCGCAAGGCGTCGAGTACATCGTCGGACCGGATGATCGACCACGCGTCGGCCCACGGCGCGCGCCAGAGCAGTCCGATGAACGGCAGGGCGAAGAAGATGACCGCGATGACCGCGAGCGCGAGCACGGGCGCCGGAAGACCACTGCGCACGCCGCGCCGCCGACGGTTGAACCTCACGGCTTGGTGAAGCCGTACTTCGCGAGGATGGTCTGACCAGCGGAGCCGGTGATGAACGTGATGAACGCGTTCGCGGTCGATGCGTTCTTTGCCGACTTGGTGGTGGCGATGGGGTAGGTCGCAAGCACGTTCACGTCGTCGGGGATGGTAATGCCGGCGGCCTTGTCGCCCGCGGCTTTGACGTCGGTGGCATACACGATGCCGGCATCGGCCTCGCCGAGGGTCACCTTGGTCACGACGGCCTTGACGTCGGCCTCGAGGCTCTTCGGGGTCACGGCGACCTTGGCCCTGTCGAGCGCCTGCTGGGCGTATCGGCCGATGGGCACCGCAGGCGCCGCGCTCACGTAGAGCACGCCCGGCTTCGCGAGGTCGGCCATTCCGGCGATGGCCTTTGGGTTTGCCTTGCCGACGATGATCTGCAGCTTGTTGGTCGCGAACGTGACCGGCGCGGCTGCGACACCGGCGCCGCCCGCCCCGGTGAGCTTGTCCATGTTCGCCGTGTCGGCGGACGCGAAGACGTCGACCGGCGCGCCCTGGTTGATCTGGGTGACGAGCGTCGATGACGCGCCGAAGCTGAAGTTCACCTTGACCCCCGGATTCGCCGTCTGAAAGGCCGCACCGAGCTCCTTGAACGCATCGGTGAGCGACGCGGCGGCGAGCACGGTGATCTCGCCCGTCGCCGTCGCCGTCGCCGTCGCAGCGCTGGTGGTCGTTGTGGAAGTCGATGACGAGTCGTCCCCGCAGGCCGAGGCGACCAGGCCGAACATCGCCACCAACACGAACGCGGATCGCAGCCGGCAACGCATGGCGCGCACCCTAGTCAGGATATGAGTGTTGATCAATCAGGCCCTGATAACTTCGCGCCGGCGAGCTACAGTGACCCCGTGGCGAACGACACGGCAGAGGCAAAGCCGCGGCCCCGGGTCGCGGCGCGGTCGAAAGGTCTCACGCTCGGCGACCTGTCGTTGGGTGAACGGGTCTGCCTGGCGCTCATCGACGAGGGCCTGAAGCACGGCTGGGCGATCGGCACGGAACTGGCGCCCGATGGCGAGCTCGGCCGGGTGTGGACGTTGACGCGCCCCCTCACCTATCGATCGATCGAACTGCTCACCGCGAAGGATCTCGTGCGGCGCGCCGAGCGCACGTCCGGGCAGGGCCGTGAGCGGGTCATGGTGTCGTGCACGCCGGCAGGCCGCCGACTTGCCCAGGCCTGGCTCGACGCCCCGGTCGAGCACCTTCGTGAGGTCCGTACGGAATTGCTGCTGAAGCTCGTGCTCCGGCGTCGTCGCGGGCTCGGGCTCGAGACCCTGATCGATGCGCAGCAGCAGAAGTTCGGTGAACACTTCGAGGCGCTCACCACAGCGGGGCCCGGTGCCGACGTCGTCGAGTTGTGGCGGCGCGAGAGCGCGCGTGCCATACGACGGTTCCTCGACGCGGCGCTCGCCCAATCGTCGGACGACCCGCCGCCCACGCGGGCACCTCTCATGCGGCTGAGCGCCCGCAACCAGATCCAGGCCCGTGTCACCTCGGTGACCCACGGCGAGGTGATGACCACCGTCAAGACCGCGCTTCCCGACGGACAGCAGATCACGGCGGTGATCACCAAGGAGTCGGTGCTCGACCTCGACATCGCGCCGGACGACGAAGTGCTGGTCGTGGTCAAGTCCACCGAGGTCATGCTCGGGAAACCCTGAGGTCGCCGCGCGCGGTCTGCGATGCAACACTGCGGTGCTCGATCGTGGCCCGCGAGGGGAGCGACCGCAGCACGATCTGGAGGACGACGTGGCCGGCCTGACCGGGGACCAACCGGTGAAGCACATGAAGTGGTGGGGCTGGGGCGAGGAGCACATCGCGTTCAACCACGACGACAAGCCTGCGTTGGCGCCTTTCGTCAAGGAGCGGATCGGCATCG
>JBKJKR010000402.1:0-2739 GCA_046597135.1 Acidimicrobiales bacterium
AATAGAACACCTGCCGACGCTCCGCCGGCCGGTCGACCACCAGCCCACACTCACGCAGACAGGCCAGATGGTTCGACACGTTCGACTGCGACGACCCCACCGCCGCCACGAGATCCGTTACGCGGCGTTCCCCGTCAAGCAACGCCAACAGGATCGACAACCTGGTCGGATCGCTCAACCCGTGGAACAACCGGGCAGCCACACTCAGGTCGACAGAGGTCGCACTCACAGCCATGGGCGATATTATCTACGAATAATGATGACATATGCAAACGCGGATATTGAATCCCGTGATTTTTGCCCGCGCTCTTGCGATGCCTGTGCGCCGACGTGACCTTCGGGTTCCGACCCGACGGTGATTCGTTGTACTTGATTCGTTGTACTGCTGTTGTACGAAACAACGGAGATCGAGCAGCAAACAGGCCCTCCCGCCGGAGCGAAAGGGCCTCTGAGCTGGTTCTTTACTTGGTGGCGGGTGCAGGATTTGAACCTGCGACCTGCGGGTTATGAGTCCACCGAGTCCCGTGGGAGCTGGTCGGCTCTCGTCCGTGTTCTCCCCGATCACGAGGCCATTCGGGGTCGGCGGGCCCCTATGTCGTATGCGCTGGTGGGATCCCGTTGGTACCTGTCGTGTTGTACGCCGGTTGCACGCAGCGGCTCCGTACCGACTCGGTGTGCTCGTCGGCGTGAGCAACTCAGCGAGCAGTTGGTGCTCAGCGGGCTCCCGGTTTGACGGGAGGGTGGTGTCGTCGGTAGTGCCGGGCGGCGCGGGCCCGGTTGCCGCAGGCGGTGGAGCACCACTCGCGGCGCGGGTGGTGTTGGACGAAGAACAGGACGCAGCCTGGCGCGTTACAGGCTTTCAGGCGGCCCGGGTTGGCGATGAGTTCGATGGCTTGAGTGGCGGCCCAACCGAGTGCTGCGTTGACGGAGAGGCCGGGACCGCCGGCCACAGGTGCAAGGTGGGCATCTCGGAACTCGAGGGCAGCGATCGGCGGATGGGTGGCCGCTGCGTTGTTGACGACGTGCAGTGCTTGGTGCACATCGAGTGGCGATGCGGCTCTCGGGCGGACGTCGTTGGTGGACACTTCTGCCAGCCGCCGGAGTGCGTCGCGGAGTTCCTGGACAGCTCGCCGGTCTTGGGCCGAGACGGGCACACCCGGGTCGAGTAACCCGGCGGCTACCAGAGCAATGCGGGCACCACGACAGCTGCGCAGCTCATCGTGCACTCCGCTGCGGTCCGCCCAGATCGTGTTCATCAGCCGCACCGGCGCCGGCTCATCCGGCAGCACCATCACCGCCTCGCCCATCGCATCCATCACCTAATGGTACTAGCCGTTTGCAAACGTGAGATCGACTTGGTAGAACTCTAACGGACATATCCGTTTCAACCATTAGAAGGACTCCCCATGAATCTTCCCCTGATCGACCCCGCCTCCGCATCCGAACCGGCCGCCAGCCTCCTCGCAGCGGTGCAACGCTCACTCGGTGTCACCCCGAACATGACCAAGGCAATGGCCAACAGCCCAGCGCTGCTCAAGGGATACCTCGAGCTCTCCGGCGCCCTGTCTGCAGGCACGCTCACGGCCACGACCCGCGAACAGATCGCGCTCGCCGTAGCCCAGGGCAACGGCTGCTCCTACTGCCTGTCCGCACACACCTACCTCGCCGAGCACGTCGCGAAGCTGTCCGCCGACGACATCGCAGCTGCTCGCAAGTCCGACAGCACCGACCCCAAGACCGCAGCACTCGTGGCGTTCGCCAGCACGGTGAACGACACCCGCGGTTCGGTCACGAGTGAGGCCGTGCAGGCGGTGCGCGACGCAGGGTGCACTGACGAAGAGATCGCTGAGACGATCGGCCACGTCGCGCTCAACGTGCTCACCAACTACTTCAACAAGGCCGCAGACGTCGAGATCGACTTCCCCGTCGTCGCCGCCTGACGGTGATCACCGGCGGATCAGCGACTCGTTGCCGTTCGCAGGGCGTGCAGTTGGGCTTCGAGGTCGGCGATGCGGTCACGCAGCGGCTGGACGCCGGCATCGATCTGGGCGGCGGTGTAGCGCGGCGTGATGTGCTTCGGACAGTTCCAGGCGGTCGCGGCAACCTCGATCGTGATCGCGCCGTCGACGCGCAGGTTTTCGGCCTCGAGGGCCTCGATCAGTTCGGGCGACGGGTCCGGGTGATAGGTGGCGGTGCCGCGGATCTTGAGACGCGTTCGAGTGGGATAGTCGACGAAGATCGCGGCGACGTTGCTCCCGGCGACGATGTTGCCCGTTCCCAAGTACTGGCGGGTGCCGGAACGTTCCGCCCAGCCGATCGTGGTCGGGCCGATGATCTTCACGAAGCCGGGCTCACCGCCTTTGTGTTGCACGTAGGGCCAGCCTGACTCGCTCACCGTTGCCATGTAGAAGCTGTCGCTCGCGGTGATGTGGTCGATCTCGTTCGAGTCGAGCGCTTCGGGGCCGTCATGGCCGCTGGAGTAGAGGCCGGCTGCGCCCTTCGCTTGTTGGACAGCGAGAACAGCGGGAGTGAACAGGTCATCGAGATAGCTACGCATTGGGTTGCTCCTGTCGTTGCGGTGTCGGGTTGAAGAGTGAAGTTGCGACATGTCGAGCGGCGTCGACGGGGTCGGTGGAGGCGAACACTGCTGCTTGGACGATGGCGCCGTCGATCACGACAGCGAGTGCCGCCGGCTCCTTGCTGAATTGCCCGAGCAGTTCGATGAGTGCTTGTTTGTGG